>JANMQT010000068.1:0-5033 GCA_031370675.1 Verrucomicrobiota bacterium | reverse complement strand
CGCCATCTCGACCAGGCCCGCCTCCGCGCCACCGCGCCCCGCGCGCAGCGCCCGATGCCGGTGCTCGTAATTCGGGCCCAACTCCACCTGGCACACGCGCTCGGGCGGGAGGCGCCGGTGAATTTCGCACAACATCCCAATCTCCAAACCCCAGCCGGCGATGAGCAGTATCTCCCGCGCGACCGCCGTCGACAACGCGCATTCGCCCGCCAGCGGATAGCGAAAGGCCGAGAGGTGATCGAGCAATGGATGATGTCCGGCTACCCGGATTGCCGCGCGCACCAGCGGCGCGACATACAGCCTCGTCACCCTGCCGAACATCACACCCTCGGTGACACGGCGGTAGTAACCCTTTGTGAATTCGTACGCGAGATCCGGCAAGACGGCAGGCGCGCACAGACGTAGGAGCATCTCGTGGCGATAGTGTCCGATATCGGCGTCGTGCAGCGCGAGCACCCCGTCGCCCCCGTCGGCGAGCGCCACACCAAACGCGAGCCAGACGTTCCATCCCTTGCCCATCATGCCTCCCAACCGGGTGGCGATCAGCCCGGCGGACTCCATTCGACGCCGGAGACCGTCCGCCGCTGGACCGTCGCTACAGATCACCCGACACGGTCGAGTGAGACGAGGGAAGATGTGGTGCAATGCCGCGACCATTTCCTCGCGCGAGGCAAACCCGTTGATCGGCACGAGCACCTCCGACAACCAGTCGGCCGCATTCAGCTCTCCCAGGATTTGCGCCAGGGCGGCGCGACCGACGTCCTCCGCGTGGCACGGCAGGATCAGCCGGATGGGGCGGCGCGTAGCCGCCTCGCGCACGGTCTGTTCCACCACGCCGAGCCGGACGTCGGAGAGGCGGTGCAGCGTGGTGATCGGCCCATGCTGATGAAAGTCGCTCACGATTCACAGGGCCGCGGTTGCGCGGCGGATGTCGGGTCCATGGCGGGCCTATCGCTCGGCCGGCGGTGGTTTCGGGATCGTCGTCGTCTGCTGCGCCACCGGTTCTTCGGCATCGGCGGGATCGGGCTCCTCATCGATCGTCTCCTCGATCTCGCGCCGCCAGCTCCGCGAGAGCCACGGGCGCAGGAAGCCGTAAAGCAGATACGCCATGAACAGCACGAACGGCATCCACTGGTAGTTCAGCACCGTGAAGACGAAAAGCAGGATGATGAAAAGGAACGCGGGGATGCTGCGCTGCGTGCGCCAATTGACCACCTTGAAGCTCGGATACTTGAACTGGCTGAACATCATCCAGGCGAGAAAGAGCAGCAGGATCGGCAGGGCGTAGCGCCACTTGCCGATGCTTTTCTCGCCTTCCTCCAGCCAGAGCATGAAGAGCGTGAGCGACGAAATCACGCCGGCGGCCGCGGGTATCGGGAGGCCCTTGAACGACTTGCTCGCGTCCGGGTCCGGATCCGCTGCGAGGCAATTGAAGCGCGCCAGTCGCATCGCGCCACAGCACAAATAGACAAACGAAATGACCAGCCCCCAGCGCTCCGGGAAATCCAGCAAGACCACCTCGTGCACGAGCAGCGCGGGCGCGATGCCGAAGGAGACAATGTCCGCCAGCGAATCGAACTCCCGCCCGAACGGGCTCTCGTGCCCGCCGAGGCGCGCGAGCCGGCCGTCGAGCAAATCAAAAATGCACGCCGCGAGGATGAGAATGATGGCTTCGCGAAAGCGGTTGATGCCCCCCACCTCGTTCGCGCGCAGAATCGTCCCCTCGAGGATGCGCAGCGTCGCCGCGAAGCCGCAAAACAGATTGCCCGCCGTCATCAAATTCGGCAGGAGATAGATCTTCGGGCCGTTCGGGGAGTTCATGGCTTGCTCAACTCACTTGAGCCGCGCGATCACCGTCTCGCCGCCCTTCACGCGGTCGCCCACTTTCACGAGAATCTCGGTCCCCGGCGGCAGAAAAACTTCCGTGCGCGAGCCAAACCGGATCATGCCGAATCGGTCGCCCTTCTGCACCGTGTCACCCACCTTGGCCCAATCCACGATGCGACGCGCGATCAGTCCCGTGATCTGACGCACGACCACGATGCCCGCGCGCGGATGCTCAAACCCCCACGTTCGCGCCTCGTTGAGTTCCGAGGCCCGGGGATCGCGCGCGTCATAAAAATGCCCCTCGTGCCGGACGCTGTGCACGATCTTGCCAGCCACGGGGGCCCGGTTCACGTGGACGTCGAAAACCGACAGGAAAACGCCCACGCGCATGCGGGGTTTCTTCGTCACCTCCGACTCCTCTTTCTCGATGATGTCGGAAACCACCCCGTCCGCCGCGGACACCACCACGTCGTCACCAGCCGGAATGGGGCGGTCAGGATCGCGAAAGAAATTGAAGACAAAGGCCAGCACGAGGGTGCAAAGGACGGTCAACCAGTGCTGGCGGAAATAAAGGCCCAGCCCCAGCGGGACCATCAGCACCGCCAGGATCCAACGGGCTTCATAGAGAGTTTGCCAGCGCATGTCGCGGCCACTCTAGGGTGAATCCATCGGAACGAAAACCGAAAGTCGATCCCCTGTCACCTTCCTTGCCGCGCCCCGCTTCCCTCGTATCTTTCGCGACGCCATGCTCGACGTCGCCCGGCCCGCCTCCGTGAACGCCCCTCCCCGCCCCGCCCCGGATTGGGCGGCGCTGCGCCGCGACTTCCCCATTCTCGACCAGCAGGTCCACGGTCATCCGCTGGTCTACCTCGACAACGCCGCCACCAGCCAGAAGCCGCGCCAGGTCATCGACGCGCTGGTGCATTACTACGAGCACGACAACGCCAACGTCCATCGGGGCATCCATGAACTGAGCAATCGCGCCACCGCCGCCTATGAGGCCGCGCGGGCCCGGGCCGCCGAATTCATCAACGCGCCTTCGCCCAACGAGGTCGTCTTCGTCAACGGCACCACCGAGGGCATCAACCTCGTGGCCTCGACCTGGGGCCAGAAATTCATCAAGGCCGGCGATGAGATTCTCCTGCTCGAACTTGAGCACCACAGCAACATTGTCCCCTGGCAAATGCTGGCCGCGCGCGTCGGCGCGAAACTCGTCTACGTCCCGGTCAACGGCGACGAAGGCACGGTCGACCTCGCGAAGGTCGATGAACTGCTCACGCCGCGGGTGAAACTTTTTGTCTTCCCGCACATCTCGAACACGATGGGCACGGTGAATCCGGTGCGGGAATTTTGCGCGCGGGCCCGCGCCGCCGGGGTCACCACGCTGGTCGACGCGGCGCAGAGCGCGGGTCATTGCGTGGTCGATGTGCAGGACATGGGCTGCGACTTCCTCACTTTCTCCGGCCACAAAATTTGCGGGCCGACCGGCACCGGCGTGCTCTACGGGCGCGCGGAGCTGCTCGACGCCATGCCGCCGTACCAGGGCGGCGGCGAGATGATCGCGAGCGTGGATTTCTTCTCCGCGAAGTGGAACACCATCCCGCACAAGTTTGAGGCCGGCACGCCGCACATCGCGGGCGCGATCGGGTTGCACGCGGCGATCGATTATGTCGATGCCATCGGCCGCGACGCGATTTTCGCGCACGACCAGGAACTGGCGGTGCAGGCGTATCGCGGATTAAAGTCGCTGGGCGGCGCGCGCATCTTTGGCCCCGGCGAGAATCGCGCCGGACTCGTGAGTTTTGTCCTGGATGACGCGCATTCGCACGATGTCGTGACGCTCGCCGATCAGAAGGGCGTGGCGCTGCGCGGCGGGCACCACTGCAACCAGCCGCTGCACAAAAAGCTCGGCATCAAGTCGAGCGCGCGCGCGAGCTTTTATTTTTACAACACGCGCGCCGAGGTTGATCGCTTCCTCGAGGTCGTCGCCGGGATCCAAGCATTTTTCCGCCATGGAAGCCGCTGACCTCGAGGAACTCTACCAGACGGTGATCCTCGACCATTCGCGCAAGCCGCGAAATTTCGGGGAAATGCCGGACGCCACGATCACGGTCGACGGCGACAATCCCACCTGCGGTGACGAGGTGCACCTCCACCTGCGCCTCGCGCATGACGGTAAGATCGAGAAGGTCTCATTCACGGGTTCGGGTTGTTCCATCTGCATGGCCTCGGCGTCGATGATGACGCAGAAGATCAAGGAGAAGAGCACCGCCGAAGCCGACGCGCTGCTGCTCGACTTTCAGGGCATGATCACGGGCAGCGGCCCGGAGCCCGCGCCAAAATCGCTCGGCGATCTACGCCTGCTTTCCGGCGTGCGGAAATTCCCCCAGCGCGTGAAGTGCGCCACGCTCGCTTGGCACGCCTTGAAGCAGGCCCTGCACGCGAAACCGGGCAGGAAGACCGAGGACGGACTGGATCTTAATCATGTTTCGCTGAGTCCGGGGGATCCGGATTTGTGAGCGGTACCGCGCACAGGCCTCAGCGAGGGCCGTGGTAGTTTGGATCCTTTAGGGGATCTCTGATTTTCGGTGGGGCTGCTTTGTAGTCAGGGAGGCCAAGCTCCCGGCGGCGGCGGTGGATGTAGCTCAGGAGAAACTGATTGCGGTTTGTCGGCTCCTCATTCAGAAACCACTTGATGGAACTCCAAGTCGTTTTCCATGTGATGCCCCCATCAGCAGGCAGCCCCCTAAGTTCACGCTTGAACATCAATTCATAGCCTAAGATATCCGACTCAAGTGGCCATTCATCGCCGCGATCGACCAATAAGTTGGTCGACGGAATGCAGGACGTGAGAGTCGATACCAAAACCAATAGAGCTACTTTTAAGGCTCGAGAGGTATTCGTCGCGATCACCCATCAGAGATAGCAGCATCGCGTGAGCTACCGGCATCGAAAATCGGGTTCGACGAATTGCGTTGTCAGATGGCAGGTTTGCTCGCGACCTTTCCCCGACCATGTGATTGACAGGATCGTTGCTGTACAGGATGCTGTACAAATGAAATCGATCACCTACAGCGCCGCCCGGGAGCAGCTGGCGGAAACGATGGACCGGGTTTGCGAGGATCACGCGCCCGTGGTCATCACCCGGAAACGCGATCAGGCGGTCGTGATGATGTCACTCGCAGAGTACGACGCGCTCGAGGAGA
>JANMQT010000033.1:0-7216 GCA_031370675.1 Verrucomicrobiota bacterium | reverse complement strand
GGATTGGTGCCGTGCGCGGAAGTCGGAATCAGGCAGATGTCGCGGTGCCCCTGCTTGCGGCGCCGATGAAATTCGCGGATCACCAGCAGGCCCGCGTATTCGCCCTGCGAGCCCGCGTTGGGCTGGAGCGAGATCGCCGCGAAGCCCGTCACCTCCGCGAGCCAGCGTTCGAGCTGCGTGAACATTTCCTGATAGCCGCGCCATTGCCGGGCGGGCGCGAACGGATGCAGCGCGCCAAATTCCGGCCACGTCACGGGGAACATCTCGCTCGTCGCGTTCAGTTTCATGGTGCACGACCCGAGCGGGATCATGGAATGGCAGAGCGAAAGATCCTTCGCCTCCAGCGCGCGCAGGTAGCGCAGCATGAGCGATTCGGTGCGATGGCGGCTGAAGACCGGATGCGTCAGGATCGCCGACGCCCGATTCTCGATCGTCGCAGGCGCGGCGGCAGCGTAAAGCGCGAGGGCGTCGAGGGTCGTGTCGACTCCCCCGTTGAAAATCGCCCAGAGATCCTGCAGATCCGCGACCGTTGTTGTCTCGTCGAAGCTGAGGCCCACGGTGTCCTTGTCGACACGGCACAGATTGATCCTTCGTTTCGCCGCGAGCGCGTGGAATTCCTTCGCCCGGCCCGCGCCGACTCCGACATAAACGGTGTCGAAATAATCCGCCGACTTCGCGTGTTGGCCGAGCCGCTCGAGCCCCGCAACAAAGGTGCGCGCCAGCGCATTCGTGCGGCGCGCGATGGCCTTCAGTCCGTCGGGCCCGTGGTAGCACGCATAGGCGGCGGACATGACCGCGAGAAGTACCTGCGCCGTGCAGATGTTGCTGGTGGCCTTGTCCCGCCGGATGTGCTGCTCGCGCGTCTGCAGGCTGAGGCGCAGCGCCGGATTCCCGTGCGCGTCCTTCGAGATGCCAATGAGGCGGCCGGGCATGATGCGCTTATAGGCGTCCCGCGTGGCGCAATAGCCCGCGTGCGGACCGCCGAAACCAAACGGCACGCCAAAGCGCTGCGCGCTGCCCACCGCGATGTCCGCGCCAAATTCCCCGGGCGGCTTGATCAGGGTTAACGCCAGCAAATCAGCGGCCACCACGAACAGCCCGCCCGCCGTGTGCATCTGCTCCGCGAACGCCGTGTAGTCGTGGATGACGCCGTCCGTCGCCGGATATTGCACGAGCGCACCGCAGACCGACGCACCGGGAGCAAAGCTCGCGTGGTCGCCCAAGACGATTCTGATCCCGAGCGGTTTCGCGCGCGTCTGCACCAGCGCGATTGTTTGGGGATGGCAGGCCGACGAGACGAAGAAATGCGTGCGCCTGGGTTTTTCGCCGGCGGGATTTCCGACGGCATAACACATGTGCATCGCCTCGGCCGCGGCGGTGGCCTCATCGAGGAGCGAGGCGTTGGCGATGTCGAGACCGGCGAGGTCGGCGACCATCGTCTGGAAGTTGAGCAACATCTCCATCCGGCCCTGTGCGATCTCGGCCTGGTAGGGGGTGTAGGCGGTGTACCAGCCGGGATTCTCGAGAATGTTCCGCTGGATGACGGGCGGCGTGATCGTGCCGTAGTAGCCCTGGCCGATGAAATTGCGGAAAATCAGGTTCTTCGACGCTATCGCCCTCAGCTCACCAAGCGCCGCCGATTCGCCGCTGCCGGCGGGAATGTCGAGGGGTCGGCGGACCCGCAGCGATTCCGGCACGGCGACGTCGATTAGGGCATCCAGCGATCGGTAACCGACCCGCTCGAGCATTTCCGCGACTTCCTTTGCGTCCGGCCCAAGGTGTCGGCGGGGGAAGGTGTCCAGCGGCGCCAGCGGGTCCACGTCGTAATTCGGTGCCGGGGGAAGCGGGTCGACCTCGCGGTCATTGGGTGCTAGCTTCGGGGACGGCTGGGCAAGCGAATCGGCGGGGGACATTCGCCAAATTTAGGACAGGCGCCGGTTGAGGCAAGCTGCGACGCCTTCTTTGCATCGTCATTTCATCTCCCCAGTCTAAGATTTTCACCCGAACCAACACCAACCCATGAATCCCAAGAAAACCGCGCTCGTTCTCATCGAATTCCAAAACGATTTTACCACCGAGGGCGGCGCGCTGCATGCCGCAGTGGAGGCGGTCATGAAATCCACCAACATGCTCGTCCACGCGACCGAACTGGTGCGGCAGGCCCGTGCGCTGGGCGTCACGATTGTGCATTCCCCGATCATGTTCGCCAAGGGTTACCAGGAGATTAGCGCGCATCCATACGGCATCCTCAAGGGGGTGGTCGACACGAACGCCTTCGTGAAGGGCGAATGGGGCTCGGAAATTTGCGAGGCGCTCAAGCCGCACGCCGGTGACATCGTCATTGAGGGCAAGCGCGGGTTGGATGCGTTTGCCTCCACGAACCTCGATTTCATCCTGCGCAGCCGGGGCCTGGACCAGATGGCGGTATGCGGTTTCCTGACCAATTGCTGCGTCGAAAGCACGATGCGCACCGGTTACGAGCGCGGATATCAGGTCGTGACGATCAAGGATTGCACGGCCGCCACAAGCCAGGCGGAACACGACGCCGCGCATAAGTTCACGTATCCCATGTTCTCCAGGCCGATGGACCACGCCGGGTTTCTCGCCGAAATCCAGGGCGCGGCGACCGCCGGCGACACGAGCCGGGGATACTAACTATAGGTCGACTACGTTGGCTTGGGGGGTTGTTGCTTCAGCTCCTCCCGGGCCTTCGCCAGCTTGATCGACGACACGCGCCGAAAGGACGACGCGCTCGGATCGCCGCGCGGGGCCGGCATCGGCATCTTCGCCATGTTCTGCTTCAGCGCGGGCACCGGACCGCTCGAAGGACGCGGCGCGGCGTTCAGCATGCCAGACAGTTCCGACAACGGCAGCCAGGACTCCATGCCTTCCTGGAAGAACTTGCGATCCGGTGTGATCTCACCGCGCGCCAGCATGCGGGTGACCTGATCCACAGCGAAGAGGTTCATCCCCCAGCCTTGGATTTTGACGGGTTTGTTCAGGTCCATGGCACTCGTAGAGCATATCCCCGGCCAAGATTCCGCGGGAGACCTCGTGGGGTTCGGCTTGAGGACAACGCGCACTACCTGGCTGTGCTTGTTCGTCTTAATTCTTCTTCGGATACGGCGGCACGGGCGGGAGTTCTTTGCCCTTGGTCTTGAGCTCCTCGAGGATCACTTCGATGCCCTTGTCTAGCTGCTGGTCCTCGCCTTTGAATTCTCGGGCGGGATCGTTGTCGACCACTATGTCCGGATCGACGCCATGGCCTTCCATGACCCAATCCTTGCCGTCCTTGGCGTAGGGCGCGAACTCCGGCCGATTCAGGAAGCCACCGTCCGTCAGCGGCAGTGAGCCGCGAATGCCCACCACGCCACCCCAGCTGCGCTTGCCGATCAGCTTGCCCATCCCGAGTGACTTGAAACGGAAAGGGAAAATGTCGCCGTCCGACGCGGAGAATTCATCCATCAACGCCGTCACCGGCCCCACCATCATGTCGGAAGGATTCGGGCGCGGGACGCTGTTCCGGGAAATATTGATCATGACGAGTTCACGGCGCAGTCGCTCGATGATCATCGGCGAGACATTCCCGCCGCCGTTGCCGCGCACGTCGATGATGAGCGCCTTCTTGCGGATCTGCGGATAAAACCGGCGCGCAAATTCGTTCAGGCCCGGACGTCCCATGTCGGGGATGTGCACGTAGCCCACCTTGCCCCCGGTCTTCTTGGAGACGTAGTCGATGTTATGCTGGACCCAGGCGTTGTAATAAAGCGCCGCCTCGTCCGCGACCGGCACGACGGTAACCTCGCGCGAACCAGCGTCCGTCGGCTTGGAATTCACCTTCAATGTCACCTGCTTCCCGGCCGTGCCGATGAGCGCGTCGAACAGATTCGCGAGCTTGTCGACCGGCTGGCCGTTCACCGCCAGGATGTAATCACCCTCCTTCACGTTCACGCCGATTTCCGTCAGGGGTGACCGTGCCTTCGGGTTCCAATTCTCGCCGGGCAGAACCTTGTCCACGCGATAAAACTTGGTGGCGGGATCGCGCGAGACTTGCGCACCGAGCAAGCCAAGCTTGATCCGGGGGAACTCCGGACGATCGCCGCCGCCGACATAGGCGTGGCCGATGTTCAACTCGGCGATCATCTCGCCAATCAGATAGGAAAGATCATTGCGGTGATTCACGTATGGCAACAAGGCCCCGTACTTTTCGCGCATCGCCGGCCAGTCCACCCCGTGCATGTTCGGCGCGTAGAAAAAGTCGCGCATCTGCCGCCAGCTCTCGTGGAAAATCTGCTTCCACTCCGCGCGGTGATCCAGGCGCATGTCCAGGCCTTCAAGCTTGAGTTTGTCCTTCAGCTCAATCTTCGCCTTCGGCAGCTCGATGATCGCGTATTCCTTCTTCGACCGCACCAGCATCTTCTTGCCGTCGGCTGTAATCTCGTACGCGTCGAAGCGGCCGAGATCGGTCTCCTTCCGCTCCTTTAAATCATAAAACGCCAGCGTGTGGCCGGGACCGGCGTCGGGACCGGTATTGTCGTCGCCATCATCACCCACCGTGTTGCGCAGGTAGAAAACCTTCTCCCCGACGACCTGAATCGAATCGTAGTTCGCCGGTGTGATCGGCAGTGCGACCAGGCGATCCTTGAGGCCTTCCTCGTCGACCTTGACTACGACCGGCTTCTTCGGCTTCGCATCCTTCTTGTCATCCTTGCCGTCGGCCGGCTTGTCATCCTTGGTGTCCGGCTTCTTTTCGTCCTTCTTGGTTTCATCCTTTTTCGCGTCGTCTTTCTTCTCATCCTTCGCGATCTCCACCTCGTCGCTCTTTGGCTTGAGCGGGGAATCGGTGTCCTTGGCCAGGGTCACCGCATAGACGCGACCATGTCGCGGTAGACGTGGTTGAATTCCGTCAGCCCGTAGATCGCCCGGAAATCTCGGCTCGACGTGAAGAAGAGGTACTTGCCGTCATCGCTGAACGCCGGTGCACCCGACTCATACCAGCCGTCGGTCACCTCAAACTTCTTCTTCCCCTCGAGCGAATACAACCAGACCTTGGAAAGCGAATCTTCCTCGGGCCGGGTGTAGGCGAGCCATTTGCTGTCGGGCGACCAGGCATACTCGCGAATTTCAAAGAGGTTGTCCTTGTCGACCTCCGTTACCGCCTTGGTTTCCAGGTCGACATAGCGCAACCGCTGGAGCCGGTCGCTCCAGGCCAGCTTCTTGGAATCAGGCGACCAGAGCGGACGATAGTAGTACGTGTCCGCCTTGGTGGTGAGCTGCACCGGCGCGCCCTGGCCGGCCTGCGGGCGCACCCACAGCTCGGTCTCACCGCTCTCGTCCGAGACATAAGCGATCCATTTTCCGTCGGGCGACCACGTGGCGTCGCGCTCGTGCACACCGGTCGAGTTGGTCAGGTTCCTGATGGGGCCGTCCTTGAGCGGCGCGGAAAAGATTTCGCCGCGCGCGCCGACCACGACGCGCTTGCCGTCGGGGGAGGGATGCACGCTGGTGATCGACTTGGCCGCATCGATGGTCGCGGGGCGGCCGCCGATAAAGTCCTCGTGGATGGTGATGGGAACCTGGCGCGCCTTCGCCGTCGCGAGATCAAAATGCCAGATATAGCCCGCCTGCTCGAAGACGATGCCGCCCTTGCCGAGCGAAGGGAATTTGATGTCGTAATCGTTGTAGGTCGTGTGCTGCACGGTCTTCTTCGTCGCCAGATCGTAGCTGAAGAGATTCATGTGACCGTCGCGATCCGACAGGAAATAGATCTGATTGTTCGGCGCCCACATCGGGATGATGTCCTGCGACTCATGGTTCGTGATGTTCTCGAGCGCGCCGGTCTTGAAATCAAAAATCCAGATGTCGTCGGCCATGCCGCCGCGGTAGCGCTTCCAGGTGCGGAATTCCCGGAAGACGCGGTTGTAGGCCATCTTCGAGTCATCCGGGGAGAATGAGACAAAGCCGCCGCGCGGCACGGGAAGCTGCTGCGGGAGTTCCGCGTTGAGACCGACCGTGTAAATCTGGCCGTTGAAGTCATTGAAGGTCCGCATGCGCGAGCGGAACGCGATTTCCGGCGTCTGGTTCTTCCACGCCATGACGACATTGTTCGGGCCCATGCGATCAGACACATCATCGCGCCCGAGCGTGGCGGTGAAGGTCAACCGCTTGGGTTCGCCGCCCTCCGCGGGCATCACGCTGACCTCCGTGTTCCCGTCGTATTGCGCGGTGAAGGCGAGCATTTTCCCATCGGCCGAAAAGCGTGGGAACGTGTTGTAGCCCGTGGTCGAGGTCAGGCGGCGCGCCGTGCCGCCGTCCATGCCGACCGTGTAAAGATTCCCCGCATAGGTGAAGACGATCTGCGAGCCATTGGTCGCGGGAAAGCGCAGGAGCCGGGTTTGGGTCGACGTGGCGTCGGGCGCAGCGGCCTGGGCGAGCAGCGTGGTGGCAGAAAGGACGAGCGCGATGGACGCGGAGAGGAAGGAGCGCATGATTGGGGGGTCGGCCATACTGGCGAACGCAGACGCAGGCGCCAGTGGAATCGTGGGCCCGCTGACCGCGATAAACACGCCGGAATTGCGGAAATCGATCTGGTCAGCAGACCGGTGGACGGAGAAACTGGTTCTCGATTCTAGGCAGACGTTTTTGCAATGGCTTCGCACGACCGCCCACGCCCATGACGTCCGCCAAAAAAATATTGGCCCTGCTGCTGAGCTTATTGCTCGGCGTCGGCTTTTTTTCGGGGGACACCTTTGCCAAGCGCCGGAAAATTTATCGGGTGGACGAAATCCTCGCCGAACCCGCCAAGTTTGACGATACCGTCGTTTGGGTGCGCGGAGTCGTCAGGCTGGAAGAGGAAGGCCACGCATTGTACTTAAGTTTCGATGACGCCATCCACCGTAACATCGAAAAAGCGCTAGCCCTCAGCGGCCCAGCGATTCGGGATCAAAAGTCGCATCGTGACTGGAACCTAAAACCCGTGGTCATTGAGGGACGCTTTTCCTCTGCAGAGAAGGGCCAATTTGACGTGTTCGGCGGAATGTTGATTGGCATCGACAAATTCGAGTCGCCCCGGTCTCGCTAAGGCTGGCTTCCCGTTGTCATCCCGAGCGAGCGGAGTGGGCAGCGCGCGTTGTAGCCGGCCTCGGGGTGGGCCGGGCGGGTACCGAGTTGATACCCGCTTAAGGTGGCCCATGGCGTTGCAATAGGTTTCAGCCCC
>JANMQT010000029.1:0-7121 GCA_031370675.1 Verrucomicrobiota bacterium | reverse complement strand
ACGGCCGGCCTCGTCGCCAACCCCAGCGGTTGCCCCGCGGAGGTCCGCGCATGAAAACAGATCTCCTGCCCATGGATCGGCGCAGCTTTCTGCGGGTCACCGCACTCACGGGCGGCGGACTCCTGCTCGGGTTTTCGCTGGGGGTGAATCCCCAGGCCGCCGCGGCTGAATCGACTGGCGGAACGTTTTCACCAAACGCGTTCATCCGGATCACGGCGGATGGCGGGATTACGCTGATCGCCAAGAACCCCGAATGCGGCCAGGGCGTAAAGACATCTCTGCCGATGATTCTCGCCGAGGAACTGGGCGTGGATATCAACGCGGTCTTGATCGAACAGGCGGGACTCGACGAAAAGGCCTTCGGGCGGCAGTTCGCCGGCGGCAGCCGGGCGACTCCGGACAACTTCGACCTGCTCCGCCGCGCGGGCGCGGCCGCACGCATCATGCTCGTGCAGGCGGCCGCGGAAACTTGGGGCGTGCCCGTCACAGAATGCGGGGTGTCCGGCGGCACCGTGACGCACGCAGCTTCGAACCGCAGCCTGCGCTATGGCGAATTGGCTGCGGATCCGCCAAACTCATGCCCCCGGACGAGCAATCGATCCCGCTCAAGCCCACCAAGGATTTCAAGTTGCTCGGCATGCGGGTCGGGGGCGTGGACAATCCTGCGATCGTCACCGGCCGGCCGCTCTATGGCATCGATCAGAAACTCCCGGGCATGTTGTACGCGGTTTTCGAACGCTGCCCCGTGCCGTGCGGAAAGGTGAAGAGTGCGAATCTCGACCGCGTGAAGACCCTGCCGGGCGTGCGGGACGCCTTCGTGCTCGAAGGCGGGGACGATCCCATCGGCCTGGTGCCGGGCGTGGTGATCGTGGCGGACTCGACGTGGTCGGCGATGACCGCGCGGCGGCAGTTGCAGGTGAGCTGGGACGAGGGCGACGTGATGGCGCACAGCACGGCCACCTACGACGCGCGCGCCGCGGAGCTCGGCGCCAAGCCCGGGCGCGAGATGCGCAAGGACGGCGATGTGGACGGCGCGTTCGCCGGAGCGAAGACCGTCGTGAAGAGCGCCTATTCCTATCCGTTTCTATCGCACGCAACGCTCGAACCGCAGAATTGCACCGCGCGAATGCAGGGCGATGCGCTCGAAATCTGGGCGCCCACGCAAACGCCGGCCGGCGGTCAGGAGCTCGTCGCCAAGACGCTCAAGATCCCCAAGGAAAAGATCACCATCCACATGACGCGCATCGGCGGTGGATTTGGCCGCCGACTGATGAATGATTACATGGTCGAGGCGGCCGCGATCGCGCAGCGCGTCAAGGCGCCGGTGAAGGTCACGTGGACCCGCGAGGATGACATGCGGCGCGATTTCTATCGCCCCGCTGGCTGGCATTTCCTCGAAGGGGCGGTCGATGCGCAGGGAAAAATCGCGGCGTGGAAGAATCACTTTGTCACGCTTGGGAACAAGGAGGGCACCGAGCCGGTGCGCAGCGCGAGCCTTAGCTCCGACGAGCTGCCGGCGCGATTCCTCGCCAACTACCGGCTCGATCAATCGCTGATCCCCACCTTGGTGCCGACCGGTTTCGTGCGCGCGCCCGGGAGCAACGCCATCGCTTTTGTAATGCAGAGCTTCATCGATGAGCTCGCGCACGCCGCCGGTCGTGATCCGCTCGCCCTGCGACTCGAGTTGCTCGGCGAAGATCGCGTCCTCCCGCCGGCCCAAAGCGGCCGCGGACAGGCTTATGATGTCGCGCGGATGAAGGCGGTGGTGCGCAAAGTGGCGGCCACGGCCGGTTGGGGCAAGAAACTGGAGAAAGGTCGCGGGCAGGGCCTGGCCTTTCATTTCAGTCACAGCGGTTACATCGCGGAGGTTGCCGAAGTCTCGGTGGCAAAGGACGGCACTCTCGTCGTACACGACGTTTGGTGCTGCGCCGATGTCGGGCCGATCATCAACCGCAGCGGCGCCGAGGCGCAGGTCGAGGGCTCCATCATCGACGGACTCAGCGCGACGTGGCTGCAGGAGATTACGATCGACCGCGGCCGAACGGTGCAAGGCAACTTCAATGATTATCCGCTGCTGCGGATCGCGGACATCCCGAGGGTGCACATGGACTTCCTCGAGACCGCGAATCCACCCACCGGCCTTGGGGAACCCGCGCTGCCGCCGCTCGCCCCGGCGGTTTGCAACGCCATCTTCGCCGCCTGTGGCAAGCGCCTGCGTTCCCTCCCCATTGCGAAGGCAGATTTGCGCTGGAGTTGATCCTAAGGTCATCGTCTCGCAGAGCTGGTCTCAACCACCTCGCTTCGACCCGCGCAGGTGTCGGAGTTGAATCCCCGGTGGAAATTCTCGGCGACGCGTCGAAGGTGTCGCATGGGTGGCGATGATCCTGGGGCCGGACACAAGGGCGAATATGTGCTTGCCGTCAACGCGGGCTCCTCCAGCTTGAAATGCACGTTGTTTCAGACCAGCAGGAACGCCGGGGGCAATGGCGCCGGCCAACCTCCGCAAACCGTTGCGCTCAAAGCGCTCGAGCGGCTGCATCTGGAAACGGGCGCCGGCGCCGAGTCCCGCACGGCCGCGCATTTGCAGGAGCTCCTGGATCGACATTCCATCGGCCGTGGACCAGACCAGCTCCGCGGCATCGGGCATCGCATCGTCCACGGCGGGACGCGTTACACGCAGCCCGCCTTGATCACGCCGGAAATTCTCTCCGACCTGCGGCACCTCACGCCGCTCGCCCCGGAGCACGAACCCGCCGAATTGGATCTCTTGGACGCCCTGCGAACCCGCTTCCCCGCAGTGCCGCAGGTGGTCTGCTTTGACACCGCGTTTCATCGCGACCTTCCCCGCCGGGCGCGCCTGCTCCCGATTCCACGTCGGTATTATGACTCCGGCGTTCGCCGCTATGGGTTTCACGGCTTGTCCTACGAATACTTATTGGAAGAACTCATCCGGCTTGGCGACCCCGCCGCCACGAACGGCCGCGTCATCCTCGCTCATCTCGGCAACGGCGCGAGCATGGCCGCCGTGCGTGATGGAAAGTGCATCGATACCAGCATGGCGTTCACGCCCGCGGCGGGGCTGGTCATGGGCCGGCGGTCCGGTGATCTCGATCCCGGTCTCATCTCGTATTTGGCCCGGACCGAGCGCGTCTCACCGCAGGATTTCGATGCGATCGTCAATCACGAATCCGGGATGCTTGGGATCTCGGAAACAAGTTCCGACATGCGTGAGCTCCTCGCGTCGGAAGGCACAGACTCCCGCGCCGCCGATGCCGTCGCCCTGTTTTGCTATCAGGCCAGCAAATGGATCGGGGCGTTTGCCGCCGCGCTTGGCGGGGTCGATACGCTCGTCTTTGCCGGCGGGATCGGGGAGCATAGCGCGCCGGTACGCCAGCGCATTTGCGCCAATCTTGGGTTTCTTGGTCTCGCCTTCGACGCGGCGCGCAACGATGCAACCGCAGCGGTGATTTCGCAGGATGCCAGCCGCCTGACCGTCCGCATCATTTCCACGGACGAGGAACTGATGATCGCGCGATCGGTTTGTCGCCTCCTGGGCCTCGGATCCTCCCTGCAGAAAACCACCGCATGAAACCCAGGATCGAATCACTAAGCCCGGAAATGCTCCGACGGATCGACCGCTATTGGCGGGCGGCGAACTACCTTTCCGTCGGACAAATCTATCTCTACGACAATCCGCTCCTGCGCGAACCACTCACGCTGGCCCACGTCAAGCCGCGGTTGCTGGGTCACTGGGGCACCACCCCGGGTCTGAATTTCATCTATGCGCACCTCAATCGTGTCATCAAGGAACGCGACGTCAGCGTCATCTACATCGCCGGACCGGGCCACGGCGGGCCGGGCATCGTGGCCAACAGCTACCTCGAAGGCACGTATACCGAGATCTATCCGAATATCACCGGGGACGCAGAGGGGCTGCGGCACCTCTTCAAGCAATTCTCGTTTCCCGGCGGGATTCCCAGCCACGTGGCTCCCGAGACGCCGGGATCGATCCACGAAGGCGGCGAACTCGGCTATTCGCTTTCGCACGCGTTTGGCGCCGCGTTTGATAATCCCGATCTCATCGTGGCGTGCGTCGTGGGCGATGGCGAGGCCGAGACGGGCGCGCTGGCCACGAGCTGGCACTCGAACAAATTTCTCAATCCCGTGCACGATGGGGCCGTGCTGCCGATTCTGCATTTGAACGGGTACAAGATTGCGGGTCCGACCGTGCTGGCCCGCATCCCGCATGAGGAACTCGAAGCCCTTTTTCGCGGTTACGGTTACGTGCCGCATTTTGTAGAGGGGGACGATCCCGACACGATGCATCAGCGGATGGCCTCGACACTAGACACCGTGATGGCCGAGATTGAGCGCATCCAGCGGGACGCCCGCACGCACGGCTTCAAGGAACGGCCGCGCTGGCCGATGATCATCCTGCGATCTCCCAAGGGCTGGACCGGGCCAAAGCTGGTCGATGGCAAGGCGACAGAGGGGACCTTTCGATCGCACCAGGTGCCCATGGGCGACATGAGTCATCCGGGTCATGTCAAAATCCTCGAGGACTGGATGCGGAGCTATCGCCCGGATGATTTGTTTGATGCCGCGGGGCGACTTAAGCCTGAACTCGCCGTGTTGCCACCGGTCGGCGATCGCCGCATGAGCGCAAATCCTCATGCGAACGGCGGATGCCTGCTGCGCGATCTTCAATTGCCTGACTACTGCGAATATGCCGTGAAAGTGCCCCACCCCGGTGCCGTCGATGCGGAGGCCACCAGCATCCAGGGTCAGTTCATTCGCGATGTGCTCAAACTCAATGCGGAGTTCCGTAATTTCCGCGTCTTCAGCCCGGACGAAACCAATTCCAACCGCTGGGGTCCGGTCTTCGAGGTGACCAATCGATGCTCAACCGCGGAAATTCTGCCCGGCGACGACCACGTCGCGCCAGACGGTCGCGTGATGGAAATGCTGAGCGAGCATCAGTGCGAAGGCTGGCTTGAAGGTTATTTGCTGACCGGCCGCCACGGTTTCTTTTCATGCTACGAGGCGTTCATTCACATCATCGATTCAATGTTCAACCAGCACGCCAAATGGTTGAAAGTGACAAACCGCATTCCGTGGCGCCGGCCCATTGCTTCGTTGAACTACCTGCTCTCGTCGCACGTCTGGCGCCAGGACCACAACGGCTTCAGCCACCAGGACCCCGGATTCATCGACCACGTCGTGAACAAGAAGGCCGAGGTGATTCGGGTCTATCTGCCACCCGACGCGAACACGTTGCTGTCGGTGACAGATCATTGCTTGCGCAGCCGCAACTACGTCAACGTGATTGTGGCCGGCAAGCAGCCCGCCCCGCAGTGGCTCGGGATGGACGCCGCGCGCGCGCATTGCGAAGCCGGCATCGGCGTTTGGACATGGGCCAGCAACGATCAGGGCGGCGAACCCGACGTCGTGATGGCCTGCGCGGGCGACGTGCCCACGCTCGAAACGCTCGCCGCCGTCCAATTATTGCACGAGTATTTTCCCGCCTTGAAGGTCCGCGTCATCAATGTGGTCGACCTCATGAAGCTGCAACCCGAGCGCGAGCATCCACACGGGCTCAGCGACCAGTCCTTTGACGAGCTGTTTACGACGAGCAAACCGATCATCTTCGCCTACCATGGCTACCCTTTGCTCATTCACCGCCTGACCTACCGCCGCACGAATCACCAAAATCTGCACGTCCGCGGGTACAAGGAGGAGGGAACCACCACGACCCCGTTCGACATGACCGTGCTGAACGATTTGGATCGCTTTCATTTATTTGGCGATGTCATAGACCGCTTGCCGCAATTGGAATCGAGCGCGGCCTCTGCGCGGCAATTCATCCGGGACAAGCTCTTCGAGCATCGGCAGCACATCACGACGCACGGCGAGGACCTGCCTGAGATTCGGCATTGGAAGTGGTAATTGCCGGTATGCCGGCGCCTTGCGCGAATCACGCGCGGGTGCGGAAACGGGCGGGCGTTCGCCGGTTGGATGCCGACACGTCAATCTTGCGGAAAGCCTATTGCACGCTTTGCAAAGCGGGTACACACCTGCGTATCATCGCTGCTCGCTGGTTCCGGTTGATTTCAGCGCCCCTCCTTATTCCATGGACCTCACTCGACGCACGTTTATCCGCACCACCGGCCTCGCCGCCGGTTCCCTCCTCATCCCTGTCTGGGGTCGTCCCGTCACGGCATTCGCCGAGACCGCGCCCGTGCCGACGGCCTTGAAGAAAAAACTCGCCGACGCCGCCCTCAATGCGGCCACCAAGAAGGGCGCGACCTACGCCGACGTGCGCATCGGACGTTATCTTCAACAATTCATCATCACGCGGGAAGCGCGCGTGGAAAACACCGTCAGCACGGAAAGTTATGGCGCCGGGGTGCGCGTGATCGCTGACGGCTGCTGGGGCTTCTTTGCGACCGACCAGCTCACGCCCGCGTCCATCGCGCGCGCCGCCGAGGAAGCAGTGGCCATCGCGAAGGCCAACGCCAAGGCGAAATTGCAGGACAAACCCGTGGAACTCGCCCCGCAGAAGGGCCTCGGCGAGGTCAGTTGGAAATCGCCGATCAAGCAGAACGCGTTCGAGGTGCCGATTTCCGAAAAGGTCGATCTGCTCATGGCCGTCAACGGCGCCGCGCTCAAGAATGGCGCGAACTTCGTCAATTCCGTCCTCTTCCAGGTCAACGAGCAGAAGTACATCGCCACCACCGACGGCTCCTACATCGACCAGGACATCCATCGCATCTGGCCCACATTCAATGTCACCGCGATCGATCCCAAAACCGGCAAGTTCGAGACCCGCCGAGCGCTGAGCGCCCCTTGCGGTCGCGGTTATGAATACATGTCTGCGAATCCGGCCGACAAGCGGACCGGCATTACGACGCGTTATACGGATTCCTACGACATGGTCGAGGACGTCACGGCGGCCGCGCAGCAGGCCAAGGACAAATTCGGCGCGAAGAGCGTCGAGGCCGGTCAATACGATCTCGTGCTCGATCCCTCGCACCTCTGGCTGACGATTCACGAATCGATCGGTCACGCCACCGAGTTGGATCGCGTGTTGGGTTACGAGGCGAATTACGCCGGCACGTCCT
>JANMQT010000013.1:0-7290 GCA_031370675.1 Verrucomicrobiota bacterium | reverse complement strand
CAGGTCGAGCGCGGTTAAGGCCGGACGCGTATGTTTTCACGGACGTCCGGGTGCGCCTCGGAGTTCGAGGGCAGCCACCTTCGCGGGGCCAAGAACATCGCGCACGCACGCCTGCGGCGCGAGATTCCGGCTGCGCCGCTGCTGGTACTGCCAGGCCGGCAATCGCGCCGCCGCCGCCGCGTTTCTCGAGCGCACGGGTCGCGACGTGATGCTAGTTCACGATTCCTTCGCGAACGCGCCAACGTCGTTGATTTTCGTTTGAGGGTTCTGCGGCGGTAGCGCGACAATGTCGGATCTTGGACGCGGGCTTGGATATGAACAGAAGTTCATCTCTTTTCTGTCGGCAACGGCGCTTCACGCCAATAATCCTTCAGAGGATCAAACATGAACATTGTAATAGACTCTCTGTAAGGATGTAAGGAGATATATACTATTTTAGTAGGAATTAGTAATTAATTGCTATTTGGAAATAGGGTACTAAATTGGTATGAATTAGTAGGAAATTGCTATTACCCAAATGCGAATTCCGCAGAAACCACCAAGGCTTGTCGACCTGTTTGCCGCTCTGAACGATCCAGAGCGGATATCGAAGCTATTTTCTCTTGCGCAATCAAACCCGACCCCCATGCACTACGTGCACTGGGACAAGCTGAGACGCTACCCCGCGCCGAATGGGATTACCCATCAAGAGTGGTGGTTGATTCTGAAGATTTCGCGGATGAACGCACTCAAACCGATTGGTCTGAGTGACAAGACGGGCCGGCCATTCCAATTTGCTGTTCCCGAATTGGTAATGGAGGAACTGCACCAAATTGACTTGGGGGCCGGCGGACTGATCAGCTTGCCGGAACCCATAACGAATCCCCAAACCCGCGATCGTTATCTCGTGAGTTCGTTGATCGAGGAGGCCATTACATCGAGCCAGCTTGAAGGGGCCGTGACGACAAGAGAGGTGGCGAAGGAAATGATTCGGACGGGTCGGAGGCCGCGCGACACCAGCGAGCAAATGATCCTGAACAATTACGCGACGATGCAGCGGATACGCCAATTGAAGTCGTCGGCGCTAACTCCTGAACTGGTCTTCCAAATTCATAAACTGGTGACGGAGAAGACGCTTGAGAATGAGACGGCTGCAGGACGGCTTCGTACTCCAGATGAGAAATGCGTGGTGGGCGATGATTTTGGGCAGGTTTACCACGATCCGCCACCCGCGGAGGAGCTGCCGACAAGGTTGGCAGCGATGTGTAATTTCGCCAATGGGTTGGCGCCCGATTATTTCGTTCACCCGGCCGTGCGAGCAATCCTGCTCCATTTCTGGCTGGCATATGACCATCCGTTTGTGGACGGGAACGGCCGAACCGCCCGCGCGCTCTTCTACTGGGCCATGCTTCACAACGGCTACTGGCTTTTCGAATTCATCTCCATTTCGAGCATCCTTCGGAAGGCGCCCGCGAGATATGGACGCTCCTTTCTCTACACGGAAACGGATGACAATGATCTGACGTATTTCCTAATCGCCCAAGCCAAGGTCATTCGCCGGGCAATCAGCGATCTACATGATTACATCGAGCGAAAGACTCACGAGCTGCGCCAAGTCGAGTCGCACATGCGGGCGCTGGAGCTTTTCAATCATCGACAGGTGGAGATAATCCGTCACGCACTCAAACATCCTGGCCAAGCATACACCATCGCCAGTCACCAAATGAGTCACAGGGTGGTTTATCAGACTGCGCGCGCGGATATGCTCGGACTCGAAAAGTGTGGATTACTGGACAGGCGAAAGAAGGGAAACCAAATGAATTTCTTGGCACCGGTCGACCTTTCGGAGCGGCTCTTGAAATTGGAAAAGAGGGCGATCTCGCCAGTGCTGGTCAAGCCCCCATCGGCTTAGGAGTGCCGAAACGAGACCGGGCGTTGAACGGATCTCATTTGACTGGGAGCGCGGCAAAAATCAGGGCTGGGTAAAAAGGAATGGGTCTCTTGCGGACCCTCCGGGCAGCTTTTATCGTACATAAGACCTGTCCCTTGTTAGCTTGTTGTAGCTGGCCTCGCTGAGGCCGGCCGTTGCCACAATCGCGTTTGCGGATCGGCGTTTTGATCGAGTAGGCTTGTCCGTGTGTTGCAACCTGTATCCTGGGAACGCATGAGCAATGCCGTTGAGGCCGTGCGTCTGCGACTTCTTCGCACCGCAAAGGCGCTGCATGAAGCCAGTGTTCCCTATGCCATCGTGGGCGGCAATGCCGTTGCCGCCTGGGTTTCACGCGTTGATGAAGCCGCCGTTCGAAACACCCGTGACGTCGACGTCCTGATTCGCCGGGCCGATCTTCCGGCTGCCATCGCGGCCATGGCGGCAGCCGGCTTCCGTCATCGTGAGGTAGCTTCGCTTGGACGCAAAGGCCATCTCGACGTCTTTCTTGACGCCTCGTCCGAAAAGATCCGTGACGCGGTGCATGTGGTATTTGCGGCGGAGCCGGTCGAACCTGGAGCCCCTGCGGTCAGCGCCGATGTCGACGAGAGTGAGTCCACCGCCGATTTCCGCCTGATCTCGCTGGAGGCGCTGGTCCGGATGAAACTAACGGCCTTCCGTGACAAGGACCGGGTCCATCTTCGCGACCTGCTGACGGTGGGGCTCATTGACACCTCGTGGCCCGATCGTTTCGACGGAATCCTGCGTGAACGCCTGCAGAAGATTGTCGACGATCCCGATGGCTAGTTCCGCGCTGGATGTAGACCTGGTCGCCGGCCTCGCTGAGACCGGGGCGGATGGTGCTCCGAAGCCGGGGTGCCGCCTCGCATTCGGGCTGGGGCGGTACGTCACCTCCGCCAGCGGTCAGCGACCCCGACGACAACTATCCATCCCCCGCGCCCAAAATTCTTCACGCGCGTGCTTGCAAAGGCCAAAGTGCCGATTAGCTTCCCGGCCCTCGAAATTTTATGGCCAAGGAAGTCGTCGCTCAAATCAAACTGCAGATCCCCGCTGGACAAGCCAACCCCGCACCGCCCGTCGGCCCGGCCTTGGGCTCCAACGGCGTGAACATCATGGCGTTCTGCAAGGAGTTCAATGCCGCGACCCAGAAGCAGGCGGGCGATATCCTCCCGGTCGTCATCACCGTTTACAAGGACAAGTCGTTCACCTTCATCACCAAGCAGCCGCCCGCGGCCATCCTGTTGAAGAAAGCCGCCAGCATCGCGTCCGGTTCCAAGGAGCCGAACAAGGTGAAGGTGGCCACCCTGACCAAGAAGCAGGTGATGGACATCGTGAAGATCAAGAAGAAGGACCTCAACGCGCGCAGCGACGAGGCCGCCTTCCGCGTCATTGCCGGCACCGCCCGCCAGATGGGCATTGAAATTTCCGCCTAGACCGAAAGTTTCCCCAAACCCCAACGGCAGGAGAGTCGCCAACGGCTCGCTTGAACTGCAAAAGCACATGGCTCAAAAACGTAGCAAGCGCTATCGCGCCGCCACCGCCCTCGTCGACGGGGCCAAGAAATATCCGCTGACCGAGGCGGTCAGCCTGCTGAAAAAGCTGCCGGCGCCGAAGTTTGACCAGACGGTCACGATTTCGTTCCACCTCGGCGTGGACCCGAAACAGAGCGACCAGATGGTGCGTGGCACCTGCCCGCTCCCGCATGGTTCCGGCAAGAAAGTGCGCGTGCTTGTGTTCGCCCAGGGTGTTGCCGCCGAAGCGGCGCGTGAGGCCGGCGCGGAATTTGTGGGCTTCGAGGACATGATCAAGAAGTGCCAGGAAGGTTTCCAGGATTTCGATGTCGCCATTGCCACCCCGGCCGCCATGGCCGAAGTGCGCAAGCTCGGCAAGGTGCTCGGGCCGCGTGGTTTGATGCCCAATCCGAAGACCGGCACCGTTTCCGATGACACCGCCAAGGCGATCAAGGAAGTAAAGGCCGGCCGCGTGGAGTTCAAGCTCGACAAGGGCGCGAACATCGCCGTGCCCGTGGGCAAGTTTTCCTTCTCCGAACAGGCGCTGGTCGAGAACGGCGTGGCTGTGATGGACGCCGTCGCCAAGGCGCGTCCCGCGACCGCCAAGGGCCGCTTCATTTCTCGCGTCACGCTCGCCGCGACGATGACCCCCGGCCTTGAGCTCGACGCCTCCGCCTATCACCAAACCGCGGCGGCCTAACCCCTGGAGAATATCAAGCCATGAGACCCGAAAAAGCATTCGTCGTCGAAGAACTTCAGGATCGTTTCCAGAAGTCGCCCTTCCTTTTTGTTGCCGATTACACCGGCCTAAACGTCGCGCAGTTCGGCGATTTGCGGAACCGCCTCGTCGAGGCCGGTGCCCGCTGCCAGGTGGTCAAGAACAGCTTCCTCCAAAAGGCGGCTGCCAAGGTCGGCCTGCCCGATTTCAGTGAGCTCCTAGGCGGCCAAACTGCCGTCGTGACCGGGGAAAAGGACGTCTGCGCGGCCGCGAAGGTCGTGAAGAAGTTCGCCGGTGAGACGAAGAAATTCACCGTCAAGGTGGGCGTGCTTGAAAACCGCCTGCTCAACACGAAGGAAATCGAAGCCCTCGCCGACATGCCTTCGAAGGAAGTGCTCCAGTCGCAGCTTCTCGGCCTGCTGCAGACCCCGGCGACGAACTTCGTCCGCCTGCTCAACGAACCCGCCTCGATGCTGGCCCGCCTGCTGCAGGCGTCGGCCGAGAAGCAGGAGAAGGCCGCGGCTTAACCCCTTTCATTCCAAACCCTTTCATGGTCAGCCCTTGTTTGCGGCTGACAGTGGAAAACCCAAAGAAAAACCAACAATGATTCAAGTCGGGTGAGCAGCGGCTCACCTGAAATGTCCCGAAGCTTCGGGGCGCGACGGAATCGCAACTCCTAAAGATATGTCAGACGTAACTACACTGGTGGAACAAATCAGCGGGCTTTCCCTGCTGCAAACTTCGGAGCTCGTGAAGGCTCTCGAATCCAAGCTCGGCGTGAGCGCGGCAGCGGCTGTGGCCGTGGCGGCTCCGGCGGCTGGTGGTGGCGCGGCGGCGGCGGCTCCGGCCGAGGAAAAGACGGCTTTTGACGTCATCCTCCTGGAAGCTGGCGCGAACAAGATCGGCGTCATCAAGGAAGTCCGCGCAGCCGTGGCCGGCCTCGGCTTGGCTGAGGCGAAGGCTCTGGTCGAAGGCGCGCCCAAGACCCTTAAGGAAGGCGTCACCAAGGCTGAAGCCGACGAGATCAAGAAGAAGATCGAGGCGGCGGGCGCCAAGGTCGAAATCAAGTAATCATTTCCTTTCCCTTCGGCTGGCCGGGCTGATCCCCGGCCGGCCGCTGGACCCAAAATCAGAGGTCGACCGCGGTTTCAGGCGCTGAAAGCAGTGTTTGGGCCATTTGCGCGTCGGCATTTGACATCCGCAATTGTCAAGCTAGTTTTCGTGTTCCATGAATGGTGCGGGGGGCCGCAAAAGCCCGTCGCATCATTTTTCGTCGTCTAATTCCGTCTGAGGGGGAGCACGAACCTTCCCGGGCGCAGCACCGTTCACTTATGGCCGAGAGACTCTACTTCGGGAAGCTAAAAGAGGTCGCCGAACCCCCCAATCTAATCGAAGTCCAAGTTAACTCGTACGTTGAGTTTCTACAAAAGGACGTTCCCGCCAGCAAGCGCAAAAACACCGGTCTACAGACTGTTTTTCGCGAAGTTTTTCCCATCGAGAGCTACGACAACAAGGCGACGCTCGATTTCAGTCATTACGACATCGGTGAGCCAAAGCTCACCGCCCTCGAGGCGCAGCGCGAAGGCCAGACTTTCAGTGCGCCGCTCCACGTCACGTTCCTGCTGAAGGAAGAGAAAGGCGTGAAGGAGGAGAAGGTGTACATGGGCGAACTCCCGTTGATGACGCCGCAGGGCACCTTCGTGATCAACGGCGCCGAACGCGTCGTGGTCAGCCAGTTGCACCGCTCGCCGGGCATCTGCTTCGAGGTCACGCATCATCTCAACGGCAAGCTCCTGCACAGCTTCCGCGTCATCCCTGATCGCGGCTCCTGGCTCGAGGTGCAGTTCGACACCGCCGATCTGCTTTACATCTACCTCGATCGCCGCAAGCGCCGCCGGAAGTTCCTCGCGACGACTTTCCTCCGCGCGCTGGGCTATGGCACCGACGAGCAGGTGGTGAAACTTTTCTACAAGACCGAGGATCTCAAGCTGACCGCCGGCATGGAAGACGAGTTGCTCGCGCAGAAGGTCCTGGTGGCCGACGTGCGCGACGGCGAAATCATCGTGGCGCGCGCCTTTGAGCCGCTCACGCAGGCGGTCGTCACGCAGCTGCTCGCGCTCGGGCACGACAAGCTGAAGGTCGTCGACATCAAGAAGGATGACACCGTCATCAAGGCGCTCAAGAAGGACACGGCGCACGACGAGGAGGAAGCCCTCAAGGACATTTACCGCCGCCTCCGCCCTGGCGATCCACCCACCGTGGCGAACGCGCGCGCTCTGCTGAAGCGCCTTTTCTTCGACCCGAAGAAATACGATCTCGGCCGCGTGGGACGTTACAAGATCAACCAGAAGCTCGGCCTCAACACCGATCTGACGCAGCGCATTCTCGAGGCGAACGATTTCATCGCGGCGATGAAGTATCTGATCGGCCTGCGCAGCGGCGAAGGCACGCTGGATGACATCGATCATCTTGGCAGCCGCCGCGTCCGGACGGTCGGCGAACTTCTCGCCAACCAGTGCCGCGTGGGCCTCGCCCGCACGGAACGGCTCGTGAAGGAGCGCATGACGCTCTATGATATCAACGTCGAGGGGATGACGCCGCAAAAGCTCATCAACCCGAAGGCGCTGTCCGCGGTCATCCGCGATTTCTTCGGCCGCAGCCAGCTCAGCCAGTTCATGGATCAGACGAATCCGCTGGCGGAACTCACGCACAAGCGCCGTCTCTCGGCCCTCGGGCCAGGCGGCCTGAGCCGCGACCGCGCCGGCTTCGAGGTCCGCGACGTGCATCCCTCGCACTACGGCCGCATCTGCCCGATCGAGACGCCGGAAGGCCCGAATATCGGACTGATCAGCTCGATGAGCACCTATGCGCGCATCAACGACTTCGGCTTTATCGAGACGCCGTATCGCAAGGTCGTGGACGGCAAGGTGACCGATCGCATCGATTATCTTACGGCCGACCGCGAGGAGAATTATCTCGTCGCACAGGCGAATTCGCCGACCAGCGAAAAGGGCGCGTTCACCGCGGAAAAGGTTTCCGTGCGTTACCGCGGCGACTTCCTCGAAGTGGAACCCGACAAGGTCCACTACATGGATATTTCGCCGAAGCAGCTCGTCTCGGTCGCGGCCGGATTG
>JANMQT010000340.1:0-12609 GCA_031370675.1 Verrucomicrobiota bacterium | reverse complement strand
GTGCCGTTCCGCCAGGCGCATGAAATTGTCGGCAAGCTGGTCGCGTTGAGCGGGCGGACGGGAGTCGCGTTCGACCAGCTCAGCCTGGAGGATTTCCGCGCGGCCAGCCCGCTCATCGAGGCGGATGTGCACGCGCTGTTTGATGTCGGGCGGTCGCTGGCGGCCCGCACCGCGACCGGAGCGCCCGCGCCGGAAAATGTGGCGGGCCGCATCCGGCATTGGGAGGGCGAGTTTGGGCAAGAGGCGTAGCAGTGGATCGCAAGGGGGAGTTGCGCGCCGGGGGAAGACACCCGACAAATGCGGTCGCGTCACCGCACGCCGGCCCTCCGGTTTGAATTTCCGTCCATGAACATCCGCAACATCTTCCGCTTTCGCGAGCGCACCGCCGGGCGGGCCGAGGAACCCGAGGCGGTGAAGCCGTTCCTGGCGCACCTGGAAGACTTGCGCTGGATGCTGATCAAGATGGCGATTGTCTTGTCGGCGGCGATGATTCTCGGGTTCGTTTTCCGGGAGGAGCTGATGGCGTTTTTGCAGCAGCCCTTGCACAAGGTCAGCGGGGATCCGAGCAGGGGTTTGAAATCCCTGAACCCGGCGGATTCGTTCACCATTTCCTTCTCGCTGGCGTTTTACGCGGGTCTGGTCGTCTCGTTCCCATTTCTGCTCTTTTTCTTCGCGCAATTCGTCCTGCCCGCGCTCACGCAGCGCGAGAAAAAATACATTTATCCGGCCGTGGCGGTCGGTTTTGGGTTGTTCATGACCGGCGTGATTCTCGCGTTTTATTACGTGCTGCCGATGACCCTGAAGTTTCTGGCGGCCGACGCAGCCAAGATGCACATCGTCGCCGACTGGACCGTGCGGGAGTACTCGTCGTTCGTGACCCAGTTCACACTCGGCTTTGGTTTGTCGTTTGAGCTGCCGGTCGTGGTGCTCGCCCTCGTCAAGATGGGCCTGCTGAGCTACGCGACGCTGAGTCGGACGCGCTCGTACGCGCTGATCCTCATCCTGTTCCTCGCGGCAATCATCGCGCCCACGCCGGATCTTTTTACCTGGGGCGCGATGAGCGCGCCGCTGCTCGTTCTCTACGAGTCGTGCATCTGGATCGCCTGGTACATCGAGCGCAAGGACAAGCAGCGCGAGCTGGCCGAGGCCGAGCAGCGGGCCCGGGAGGATCGGGAGCGCGACGAACGCCGGAAGTCGCTACCGCCACCGTCCGAAGAATGACCGGGCCGTCGCGGTGAGGCACGGCACCGTCTATCGGCCGAAAAATTTCTTCAGCGAGCGCATCATCTTTTGGTCGAAGCGATCGCCCCCGGCGGGCGGGGGAGTCGGGTTGGCGCGTGAATCATTCGGATTCACCGGCACGCCGGGCCTCACGGTCGTGCTGTCCTCCGCCAAGCCGCCGTGCACGGCGCACGTTTCGACCGGCACCATGCTCACCGGCAGCTCCACCGCATAGGCCTTGCCGTTGGCCTCGCAGGCGGAGGTCGCCAGCTGGTTCGAGATGGCGCAGACGCGCACTTTCTTGCTCGCTTCAGGCGCTTTGAAGGGTTCGGCGGGATAGCGTTTTGGCGAGGCCTTGCCCAACACCTGGGTCCAGATGGGCAAGGCCAGCGCGCTGCCATAGCCGCGGCGCATGATCGTCGCCGGGCGGTCGAGCCCAACCCACACGCCGCAGGTCAGCGTGGACGTGTAGCCGACGAACCAGGCGTCCTTGAAGTCATTGGTCGTTCCGGTTTTGCCGGCGGCCGGAAGTTTAAACCCGAGATCGCCGCGGGCCCGGGCAGCCGTGCCGGCGCCGGTCAGCACCTTCTCCAGCGTGACGCTGGTGAGCCACGCTGCGCCGGGGCTGAACATCTCCTTCTCGAGGTGTGCCGCGCGATAGACCGTCTCTCCAACCGCGTCGTCGATGCGCTCGATCAGATAGGGCTGCCGCCGCACGCCATGGTTCGGAAACGCGGTGTAAGCCGCGGTGAGATCCTTCAGCGTGGCCTCGAACGCGCCCAGATAAACGGTGGGCGTGTTCGGGACGTCCCGCGTCAGGCCGGCGGCTTGGACCGTCTTGATCACCGCGGGCAGGCCGACGAGTTCGCCGACGCGGGCGGACATCGTGTTGCGTGAGCGAATCAGGCCGTTTTCCGCGGCTTGGATCCCACCGTATTGATTGTCTGAATTCGCGGGGCTCCAGTCGCTCTCGACCCCGTTGGCGTCATGCAACTCGCCCGATTCGATCTGCGCGTCGCTGATGGCCGCGCCGGGCAGCATGCCCCGTTGGAACGCGCTGGCGTAAATGAACGGCTTGAAGGACGAGCCGACCTGCCGCTTCGCGAGGATCGCGCGGTTGTATTTGCTCTGCGCGAAGTCGCGTCCGCCGACCAGCGCGCGAATGGCGCCGGTGCGATTGTCGATCACCACGAGCGCGCCCTGCAGATATTCGGTGGGCGGCTCGCCGTTGGCGCCGTCCTTGTTGTGTTGCGCCTTGCGCGGGTGCTCCCAACCGGGCTGCGACTCAATCTTCGTCAGCGTGTCTTCGAGCGCCTTGGCCGCGACCGCCTGCAATTCCGGGTCGATCGTACCGTAAATTTGCAGGCCGCCGTCGTCCTGCTGCTGTTGCTCGAGGATGGTGTCGAGATCGCGCTTGATGCCGTCCATCGCGTAGCTCTCCTGGTAGAGCGAGACGCGGGGTTTGTCGGCGGTGGACACCACTGTTTCGCGGGCGCGGTCGGCCTCGGCCGCGGTGATGTAGCCGAGAAGCTGCATGCGACCGAGGACGACGTTGCGTTCGGCGGTCGCGCCCTTGGGATTGCGGATGGGCGAGAACCGGTTCGGGCTGCGGATCAGGCCGGCCATCAGCGCGGCTTCCGGGAGGTCCAGGTCCTTGGCGCGTTTGCCGAAATAGGTAAGCGACGCGGCCTCGATGCCGTAAAGGCCGCCCCCGTAGTAAATGCGGTTGATGTAATGCTCGAGAATTTCCTTTTTGGAATAGCGCTGCTCGATGCGCAGGGCGACGCAGGCCTCAAGCATCTTGCGGCTGAGCGTCTGGCCGCCGAGAGGCAGGCTATTGCGGGCGAGCTGCTGGGTGAGCGTGCTCGCGCCCTCCTTCTTCGAACGCGACGTCAGGTTGCGCAGCGCGGCCCGCGCCACACCGATGGGGTCGATGCCGAAGTGACGGTAAAAACGCGAGTCTTCACGGGCCAGCAGGGCATCGACGAACTTGGGCGAGACGTCGCTGAGTGGCACGACCAGCCGGTTTTCGCCGTAGAGCCGCGCATAGGGCTTGCCGTCCATGTCGAAGACCGTAGCGCGCTGCGGCATCGCGCCGATATCGTCAATGCTGAACTGCAGGGAGCGCTGAAAGAAGAAGGCGAAGACGCCAAGCGGAATCGCCACAAACAGCAGGCCAGTCGCAATCCAGGGCCAGCGGAAGCGACGGCGGTTGCGGCGGTCATTAGGGGATTTCACTGGGGAGAATTCGGCGCGCAACATCGTCTTAGATGGATGTTTCGCAAAGTTGCTCACTCTTCGTCCCGGCCGCGGCTGATTTACCCTGACACAGAATCCCATTGCCAAGCGGGGCTTTGTTCCTATGCTTTGCGGCCCTTTACCTCCTTTGTATGGCTGACATCGCAAACCGCTACGCCGAGAACATTGCCGGCAAATTCTACGTCGATGACCAATGCATCGACTGCGATCTGTGCCGTGAGACGGCGCCGGCCAATTTCACCCGCAGCGACGATGGCGGGTATTCGTACGTGCAAAAGCAGGCCGAAACGCCTGAGGAAGAGGCTCTGTGCAAGGAAGCCATGGAAGGCTGCCCGGTCGAGGCGATCGGAAACGACGGTCAATAGCGCCCGCGGTTGTCTGCCATGACCCCCGCGCTCCGGCAAAAGGTGCTCGCGGAATGGCGGGGCTACCGCGAGCCCTCGGCCGAAAAATCCCCGATCAGGGTTGGAGACGCGATCACACCCACCCTGCGGAATCTCGGCCTCAAGGACCTGATGAATGAGGCCGACGTCATCGCGGCCTGGCGGGAGATCGTGGGGGATTTCATTGCGACGAACTCCGCCCCTATTCGGCTGGTGGGGGGTACCCTGACCGTGCGGGTGTTGCAGCCGAGCCTGCGTTTTGAGCTGGAACGACAGTGGCGGGGAACCATCCTGGAGAAGCTCCGGGCCCGGTTTGGGAGCAGAATTGTGCGGCAAATCGCATTTCGAGTGTAAGGTTGGTGCGCCGTTTGCGTAGTACAGCAGGCATGCCTTCGGCCAATTTGCAAAATCGCGCCCCGACCCCTCGGAACGGGACGACTGTGATGCCGTCGGGACGAGGGCCGACTACCGTGATGCCCTCCGCCCGCCCCGCCACCACGCCAGTGGCGCTTGCTGCGCCGGCCGCGGCCCCGGCGCCGAAGCAGACCAGCGTGGAGCCGTCTGGGGTCATCAAGAACCTGATTTTTGATTGGTCGGGGACCGTAGCTGACGACCTTTCCGCGGTGGTCGATGCCACCAATCATGTTTTCGCGCATTTTGGGAAAAAGGGTCTCACGCGAGACGAATTTCGGCGTCATTTCCGCCTGCCGTACTCGGAATTCTACGGGGAGTTCTTCCCCGGGGAGCCGATGGATGACCTGAGCCGCATCTACTACGAGCGGTTCACGGCCATTCAGGGGGATGTCCCCTTAATTGAGGGAGCGGCGGAGTTTCTCGCCTACGCCAAAGACACGGGGCGGCGGCTCTTCCTGCTCAGCACGATTCATCCGAATCACTACACGCAACAGGCGGAACGCCTGGGAATCGGGCACTACTTTGAAGCGGCGCACGTGGGCATCCAGGACAAGCGCGGCGCCCTCGGCCGGATGATTGATCGCTACGGGCTCGATCCGAGGCGCACGGCTTTCATTGGCGACATGGTGCATGACATCGAGGCCGCGCACGACGGGGGCGTCAAGGCGATCGCCGTGCTGAGCGGGTTCGACCCGGCCGACAAACTCCTCGCAGCGCGGCCGGACCTGATTGCGGGGAGCCTTGGGGACTTGCGGGCCTTCATTCCGCCGCCCTCCACGCCGACGTCGTTCCCGGTGTCAACCGTTGGCGCCCTGATTTACGATGCCACGGATCGCGTGTTGATGGTGCAGAGCCACAAATGGGGCAACCGCTGGGGCATCCCCGGCGGGAAGATTAATCGGGGCGAGTCGACCGAGGACGCCGTGCGGCGCGAGGTGCGCGAAGAGACGGGCCTGGATCTTGACGACGTGCAGTTTGCCCTCGTGCAGGACTGCATTGACTCGGGTGAATTCATGACGCCGGTGCATTTTCTGTTACTCAACTACGTCGCGCTGGGGCGGCCCGGCGAAGTGAAGCTGAACGACGAAGCCCAGCGATTCATGTGGGTGCCACCCGAGGAGGCGCTGGCCATGAACCTGAACAGCCCGACGCGCGTTCTGTTGGAATGGGCCATGGTCAAGCGCCAGCGATCGCAATCCTGAGGTTGCGCGGCCCGGCTCCATTCCTCAGGATGGAGCGATGAGCAGAATCTCGATCGAGCAGGTCCCGGAATTCGAACGATCGTCGCCCAAGCGCCGCTTCAGCAGCCGGCGCCGCGACGTCACAAAGGCGTTGAGCGTCGACCCGGGCGCGCGCCTGCCGTACGACGTGCAATGGGTGACGCTTCCGCCGGGAGCCGCGCTCTGCCCGTTCCACGCGCATTCCGCGGAATGGGAGCACTACATTTTCATCAGCGGCGAGGGCCGCGTCCGGCATCCCGGCGGGGTCGATTCGGTCGGTCCGGGAGACCATGCTTTCTTTCCCCCGGGCGAAGCGCACCAGATTCTCAATGAATCGAACGCGCCGTTGACCTACTATGTCATCGCCAACAACCCGGAGGGCAGCGACAACTGCTACTACCCCGACAGCGACAAGTGGGCCCTGCATTTTGAGCCGGGCGGGGGCATCGTGCGCGCGAAGTCGGCCGATTACTTCGAAGGTGAGGAATGAACGCGCCCGACGAAATTCGCATCGCCTCGCTGGAGCTGCAGGCCTGCGTCGGGGTCCCGGACGCCGAGCGCGCGACCCCGCAGCGGCTGACCGTGTCGCTGACGATGGTCCCGCGGATTGATTTCAGCGCGATGGCTGACGACGTAGCGCGCACGGTCGATTACGCGGCGGTGGCGGCGACGATTCGCGAGTTGGCGTCGGCGCGGCCGCGGCGCTTGCTTGAGACGCTGGCCGGCGAAATTGCGGACGTCGTGCTCGAGCGATTTGCCTGCCGGCACGTGGCTTTGGAGTTGCGGAAGTACATCTTGCCGGAAACCGAGTATGTTGCGGTGCGGCTGCGTCGCAGCAAATCCCCCCTTTCGTCACCCTCCCCATGACCACCAATCTCCCCAAGCTCATCATCGACGGCTCCTAAAGCTGCGCCGACCTGCTCTACGCCACCAAATTTTTTGTGGGCGATCCAATCATCTTTCTCCTCGACGGGAAGCATTCAACCATCCTGTTAAGCGACCTCGAAATCGATCGCGGCAAGCGCGAGGCCAGGGCGGATGAAATCCTGTCGCTCTCGGAATTCAACCAGCAGCACGAGGGCGCGCTGGGGAAAAAGCCGACGCTCGGCGACACCGCCGTGGCCTTTTTGAAATCGCGCAAGGTGCGCCACGCGGTCGTGCCGCCCTCGTTCCCGCTCGCGCTCGCGAACAAGCTGGCCGCCGGGGGGATCAAACTCGAGCCCGCGGATGGCCATATGTTTCCCGCCCGGCAGCAGAAGACCGCGGAGGAGTTAAAGCTCATGCGGCGCGCGCTGCAGATTACCGAGGCTGGCATGGCGCGCGGGATTGAGATTTTGTCGTCGTCCGACATCGGCAAGGGCCGGCGGCTGATCTGGGGCGGCAAGCCACTCACGGCGGAGCGCATGCGAGCGGAAATCGATTCCGCCATCCTGCACCACGGCGGCCTGCCGATGAACACGATTGTCGCCGGCGGCGATCAGGGCTGCGATCCGCATGAGCGCGGCCATGGCCCGCTGAAGGCAAATGATCTCATCATCCTCGATGTCTTCCCGCGCGACGCCCGCAGCGGCTATTTCGGCGATCTCACCCGCACGGTCTTGCGCGGGACGGCGACCGACGCGCAGCGCAAGCTCTATGCGACGGTCGAGCGCGGCCAGAAGATGGGTCTCGACCAGATGAAGCCGGGCGCAAACGGCGAGAAAATTCACGATGCGATCAAGCAGTATTTCACCGCCTCGGGGTATCCGACGGAGAAAAACGCGGACGGTCGCTGGACCGGCTTTTTCCATGGAACGGGCCACGGCCTGGGGTTGGACCTGCATGAGCTCCCGCGCTTTCAGGCGGGGAAGCTCAAGGCGAACCAGGTGTTCACGGTCGAACCGGGATTGTATTACCCGGGCATCGGCGGCGTGCGCATCGAGGATGTGGCTGTGGTCACACCCAAGGGCGGCCGGCTCATCTCGAAGATGGAAAAGCGGCTTGAGGTTTGACGTGGCTGTGACTCGCGGTTGCACCTTTGTACAATCGCGAAATCGCCTCGCCCAGAAGACGTGTCCAAATTGAACGCTTTCCTCTGTTTTCGTGTCTGACTGGGCTCACATGTCCAAATCCGTTCCGCTGCCCTGGCCTTTTCGTGCCCGGACCACGGCCCTCCCAGCGAAAAACATTGCTCCAGTCGGGTCGTCCCCCGCTAGAGTGGCTGGTTCAAAGATGGAGATAACGGATGCCGCCACCGCCGAACCCACCGACGACCAGTTGGTGGCGTGGACCCAGCGGGGCGATGCCGAGGCGTTCGACAAGCTGGTCGTGAAGTACAGCCCGCGCCTGTACGGCCTGATTTACCACATGACCTCGAACCACGAGGACACGAACGACCTGATGCAGGACGTGTTCTCCAAGGCCTACCGGTCGATCGGCGGGTTCAAGGGCAAATCCAGCTTCTACACCTGGCTGCACCAGATCGGCGTCAACATGACGATTAATTTCGTCAAGAAGCGCGGCCGCCGGTTCCACCTCAGCCTCGACGACGTCGATTCCAACATCCAGAACGACCGGGAATTCCTCGAATTGACTGCCTCGAGCGACCCGGTACGCGAAACTAATTTGTCGGAACTCCAGCGGCGCTTGAACGAGTCCATGCAGAAACTGTCTCCCGATCATCGCGCGGTGGTGACCATGTTCGACATTCAGGGCATGCCTCACGCCGAGATCAGCAAGATTTTGGGGGTGTCCGAGGGAACCGTCCGTTCGCGGCTGTTCTACGCCCACCGCCAGCTGCAAAATTATCTCGAAGAATTTCGCCAGTAAGCTTTACTCCCCCCGGATCCTCCCGAACGTTAGCCCTCGCTCTCTATGGACGAAAACTTCAGCGACCTCCAAAAACTCCTGCGTCTCAAGAAATACGAGGCGCCTCCCGCCGAATATTTCGAGGGCTTCCTGAAGGACTTCCACCGGCGTCAACGCCAGGAAATCGTCAAGCTTCCCCTCTGGCGCATCGCCTGGGATCGCGTGACGGCCTCCTTCGTCCCCGGCGAGGTGCCGCGTTTTGCCTACGCCACGGTGACGGCCGTCGCGCTTTTCGGCGCCGTCCTGGCCTCCCGGCAGATGGTTTCGCGTCCCGCCAATTCCGAGCTCGCGGCCGTCAGCGCCAGCCCGGCGGCGATGGTGGCCTCGTCCAACCGGCTGGAGTCCGCCCCCGTCAGTCTTCGTTTGAATCGCACGCAAACCGTCGCAGGTGCCCGGCCAAATTCCCAGGTGGTGTTCCTCAATGAGTCGGATTTCCCGACCGTTCGTGATTCCCGGACGCGGGATTCCGCCCGTCTGGCCAGCCAGCAATCGCGCCCCCCGCGCTACGTCCTGGACGCCAGGCCTGTCAGCTATGAAGCGCCGGTTAGTTTTTAAGCGCCCAAGGCTGACGCAGGCCCGGTCCCTTTTTGCCACTGCCTGCTTCACGCTGGCGGTCGCTCCGTTGGTTTGGACCCAAACCGCCGTCCCGGAGGCGCCATCGACCGCGCCCTCGCTAGGCTCCATCGGCAGTGAGGTCCGCGCCCTTTTTGAGAAATCGCGCCAGGCCGTCGTGCGCGTAACCGCGGATGATTTCCACGGCTCGCTCGCCGGCACGGGATTTTTCGTGAACCCGAACGGCACGGTCTTCACGACCTACTCCGTCGCGGGCGAATCGTGGAACGTGATCGTCGAGTTCGCGGACAAGAAATATCCGGCGGTGCGCTTGTTGGCCGATGAGCGCAGCGGGCTCGCCGTGTTGAAAATTTCCACGTCGGGCACGCCCTTCCTTCCGCTGGGGACACCGGCTGACCTGAGCGTGGCCGTGCCGATCTTTTCGATCGGTTACCCTTTGGATCTGCCGGTCACCCCCAACGTCGGGTTTATCGCGGGCTTCGACCAAAAATATCTGGGCCGGTACCTCAGCACGACGCATCTGCGCGCCAATCTTCCCGCCCACCGCGGCGAGCAGGGCGCACCGTTGTTGAACATGAAGGGTGAGGTCGTCGGCATCCTCGTCGCGCGCATGGACGACGTCGGGAACACCTGTTTCGCGCTGCCCATTCATGCCGCGCGCAAGGTCTTCCAGGATTACGAGCGCTGGGGCGTGCCCCGGCCCGGCTGGGTCGGCGTGAACATCGTGGCCAACGGTGGCGGATTCGACACCGAGGGCAGCGAAGCCGTCGTGCGCGGCTTGATCGAGGACGCACCAGCCACCATCGCCGGGGTGGAGGAAGGCGACGTCATTTTGGAGTTTGGCGGCACGACCATCCGCAAGCCTGCGGACATGATTGACGCGTCATTTTTTCTGACCGGTGGGAACATGGTTGCGCTCAAGGTCAGGCGCGGGGCGGAAGTCCTGACGCTCGAGATGCAGGCCATCGACAACCCAACGCTGCCGCCCTCGAATCAACTGAATGAGCTGATCGAGGCGGAGCGCTTCAAATATGCGGAAGGCGAACCGGCCCCGCCGGACGGCAAGCGGCTCAAGCTCGAAGCCAAACCGTAACACGCGACCGGACGCAGTTCGCCGAATCCGCGGTGTGATCCTCTCGCTTCGCTTGCTTCCCACCTCGGTAACTCGCTATCAATAGGGCGTGCGCCTCGCCGTGACGTTTCGGAACAGAATTTTCCCGGCGCTCATTGGATGGACCGTTCTGGTCGGTCGTCTGCCCGCGCAGAATCCTTCCGCGCTGGGCCCGCAGTTGGAACTCGCCGCAGAAGCGAAGGACAAGGCATCGATCCTCGAGCTGGCGCGGCGCGCGGCTGTCGCCGCACCGGATGACCCCAGGGCCCTGCGTCAGGAAATCGACGCGTATCTCGCGGCCGGCGAGGCGAGACGCGCGGCGCTGAGGCTGGACGCCGCCGCCCAGCGTCCACCGCTGGCGCCGGTGATCGAGGAATTGCGCGGTGATGTCGCGGCCGCGAATGGCCAGCCCGAGGCGGCGTACGCGGCGTGGAAGCGGGCGATCGGATCCGCGAGCGAGCCGGCGCGCCGGTCGATCGTCTGGCGTAAAATCGCGAAGCTCGGCAGCGACACGAACCATTTCGCGTGGACGATTGAGGCCCTGCGCAATCTTCCGCCCGGCGCCGAGGCCAAGGCACAGCTCGCCGTCGCGCTGCTGCAACGCGGAGAATTCGAAGCGGCAGTCGCCGAGATGCAAGCGGCGAACCGCCTGGATGCGAGCGCGCCGAATGTGAAGTCGAACCTCCCGCGCTTCGAGGCGTTGCAGCGGCAGCTTCCCGCGATCCAACCGGTGCTCGCGCGTGTGAAGACAGCGCCGCGCGATCCTGATGCGTTGCTGGAACGCGCGACGTGGTTTGCGCTGTACGGTGCCAATGTCGCCGCGCTGGCCGATGCCGAGGAAGTTGCGAAGATCGATCCCGGCTCGAAGGCCGCGCTCGTCCTGCGCGGTCTCCTGCTGCGCAAGCTTGGCCGCAGGCCGCAAGCCGAGGCGCTGCGCGTCGCCGCCGTGCCCGACGAGGCGCGTTTCCTGAACCGACTTCTGCCGGTCCTGCGCGCGACCGATGCGACCCTGCGCGCGAAGCCCGAGGCCGCGGCGGAGGCGCGCCGCGCGGCAAATTTGCTGGCGGCGAACCAGCCTCTGCTGGCGGCCGAGGCGGCGGCTGCCGCGCTGAAACTCGATCCGAAATCCGGGATCGGCGCGTTGATCGCTGGGCAGGCTGCCAGCCAGCTAGGCCATCGCGCCGAGGCAATGCGCCTGGCGAAACTCGCCACGGAACATAATCCACGCGACGCCGAGGCCTGGGCTTTCCTGGCGCAATTGCAGCGACGTCGCGCGGAGCTTGCGCTCGCCATCGCGTCGTTTTCCAAGGCGATCACGCTCGATCCCAAGGACGGGGACTCACTCCGGTCGCGCGAGGCGTGCCTCCGCACGCTGGGCCGTGATACCGAGGCGGATCGCGACCGCGACGCCCTGATGCGCCTGCGACCCGCGGTGACACCGACCCCAAAAGAAAATCGAACCGCGAACGATGCGGAGACGACACGCTGACTTCATGAAACGACTCGCCCTCCTCAGCGCCGCGTTGGCGGGCCTCGTCCTTAACGCGATCGCGCAGGACACAGGCGATGGCGTGCAGCTTTCGCCGGCCGGCGGAGATCTCAATCCGCGCGACACGATCACCGTCAGCTTTCCCGCGGCCATGATTGGCCCGGAGAAGATTGATTCGGGAGGAGTCAGTGCCCCCATCGTTTTTGATCCCGCGCTCGACGGGATGTTTCTGTGGAAGAGCGTCACAGAAGGTGAATTCACGGTGACCGGTGATCTGCCGCCGGGCGTGAACTATCGGGTGCGCCTTGCGCCCGGCCTGCGCGACGCCCGGGGGGGCGTCGTCACGGCAAAGCTCGAGGAAAAATTCACGACGCCGGCATTCCATGCTCGGACCGACTTCTACGAGACCAGGCGCCTGCGCAGCCGGCCCCAGGTCCTGCTCGAGTTCAATCATGGGGTCGATCTGTCGGACGTTGCGGAGCAGATTTATTTTCAGGATCGGGACAACTTTCAGCGCATCGAGAGCGAGATCGCCCTGCGCGCGAATGATCGCAACAGTCCGGAGCAACCGGAATCCTCCGTGCTGCGTGTTAGCCCGCGGGAAGACTTGCCGACGGGGAGGACGTTCGATCTCATTTTGGACGGGGTGCGCGCTCAGATCGGCGGCAAGCCGCTGCCGTTTCTGCAACGCTTTCCGCTCGGGACCACGCAGCCGCTGAAAGTGGAATGGCTCGGAGCCTTCAACGCCCCGCGCGAAGCGCCGCTGATTCGCGCCAAGTTCACGGAGGAACTTGTGCCGGAGTCCGTGACCGCAGCCGACGTAAAGGTCGAGCCCGCCGTGCCCGGGATGAAGGTGCGCGCGGGGCAGGATGAAATCATCATCGAGGGCGATTTCGATTTAAAGCAACGCTACCGCGTCGCGATCGCGGGCAGCGTCCGCGGGGTGGCAGGCTACACGCTGGGGGCGGAATCACGCTGGGGGGCAACCTTCCAGCCAAAGCCGAGCGCCATCTTTTTCCCCGGTCCGCTGGTCCACGAGCGCTCCAGTGCCGGGCTGAATTTTTCGTTCGTCCAGACCAACGCCGGCCCCGC
>JANMQT010000317.1:0-2122 GCA_031370675.1 Verrucomicrobiota bacterium | reverse complement strand
GGTGACGAATACGTGGTGCGTTCGACCCCGCTCACCGACGACATCGATTCCGTCTACGCGAAGCTGCGCGAATTCCGCGCCGAGGGTGGCGGCGACATTCCTGAATCGGTCAACGAGGGCCTCGACGCCGCCGTCCGCGAGATGTCGTGGAGCAAGGATGGCAGTGTCTTGAAGATCATCTTTCTCGTCGGCGACGCGCCGCCGCACATGGATTACAAGGACGGTCCAAAATATCCCGACGTCTGTCGCGAGGCACTGCGCCGCGGCATTGTGATCAACACGGTGCAATGCGGCAACATGGCCGTGACCACGCCGATCTGGAAGGAGATCGCGAAACTCGGCGAGGGCGAATACATGTGCATCGCGCAGGACGGCGGCATGACGGTGACGAGCACGCCGATGGATGAGAAGCTCGCCGAATTGAACCGGCGTCTCGGCAGCACGCTGGTGCCCTACGGCAACGAGAAGGATCGCGACGCGGTCCGCAGCAAGCAGGCTCTCGCGGAAGCTGCGCCGGCGCCCGCCGTCTCGGATCGCCTGCGCTTCAACGCCGCAACCGGCAAGAGCGTGCAGGGTGGCGGCGAGTTGCTCGATGAATTGGCCGCAGGTCGAATCAAGCCGGCCGAGGTCGAGGCCGCCAAGCTCCCGGTGGAACTGAGCAAGCTCCCCGCAGAAGAGCGGCAGGCCAAGCTCGAAACACTCAAGAAGGAGCGCAACGAAGTGCAGTCCGAAATCGCCCAGGTCGCCCAGCAACGCGCTGAATACCTCGCGAAAGAGCAGAGCCGTCTCGCCGCCGAGGGCAAAGCCGATGCCTTTGACGCCAAGGTGGGCGCGACACTGCGCACGCAAGCCAGCAAGAAAGGCCTCACGCTGGAGAAGTAGGTGGAACTCGATCTCCGAGCGCGTTGTCAAAAAACAAATCCTGCCGACACCCGCCGGCTGCCAAGCCAGGCGCTCGTGCCCGGAGGTCAGCATCCACGTGAATCCCGGCCCCAGAGCTGGACTACGCGCGGCGGCGAGCGGTCCGCGCGTGGTGAAACAGATACTGCTGCGCGTAGCCGCCGTACGGGCCGAAATGCGATTGCGCAAAATCGCGCAACTGCACCGCCGTCACACGCCGCTTTCCGCGAAAATAGGAGTCGCGCAGCACCCGCTCGATCCAGACGTCGATGGGAAACGCGTCGAGCTGCTCCAGCGCGAAGAGCAGGACGCAGTTTGCCACCTTTGGGCCCACGCCCGGCAACGCCCGCAGCGCGCGCTCGGCCGCCATGCGATCCAGTCCACGCAACGCGTCCTCCAAGATCGCGCCCGTCGCAAAGCATCGCGCGGTCGCGAGTAATTTCGCCGCCCTGAAACCGAGTCCGCACGCGCGCAGATCCGCCTCGCTCAGCGCCGCAAGCGACTCCGGCGTCGGATACGCGGCCAACTCCAGTTCGCCCGCGCGCACGACGCGCCCATAGCGCGCGCGCAGCGTCGCCGAGATCTGCCGTATGTGCGCGACTTGCTTCATCGCCGAGGTGATGAAGGTCGCCGTGCATTCCCAAAGCGGCTGACGGATGATCCGGAGGCCCGCACAGGACGCCGCGGCCGCCTCAAGCGCGCCGTCGCCTGCGGGAAAGCTGCGGCGGATTTCCGCCAGCGGATGATCGAGAGCGAAATACCGCGCGAGATCATGCGCGCGCTCCGCGGGCGCGACCAACAGCGCCGCGCCGCGCTGTTCCACGTAGGTCGGGTCGGCGCCGATCGTCCCGGCAAACCCCACGCCCATCGTCTGCCAATGAAACACCTGGCCGGAGTTCAGGGTGAGCGCGAGGTCGAAATCCGGCGCCGCGATTGCCGCGGCCGGCATTCCGAACCGGCGCGCGGACCCGGACATCAGCGGATGAAGTAGCTGAGATTTTCCAGCTCGATCGCGAGGTCGACCGTATTGACCACGACATTCTCGGGCACCTGCAGGACGCATTGCGCAAAATTCAGGATCGCCTGCACCCCCGCGGCGACAAACGCGTTGGCTACCTCCTGCGCGGCTGGTCCGGGCACGGCGATGATGGCCATCTTGATCCCGTGACGACGGATGAAGTCGGGCCCCTGAGAAATGGGGAACACCTCGAATTGTTCGGCG
>JANMQT010000300.1:0-2559 GCA_031370675.1 Verrucomicrobiota bacterium | reverse complement strand
TCATCGAGCAACCGGGCCGCCTCAAGCGCATTGGTCTTGGCGGAGAGCAGGTTGAAATAGTCGCTCCGCAGGTGCCGCGCGCGAAGGTAGAGCTCATAGGCTTGCAGGTCCTGGGTGGGCCGCTCCGTGAGCGTTGCTTTTTCGGCCGGTGTCAGCCGGGCTTTGAGCTGGCTGGCGATGTTTTCCGCAATCTCGCTTTGGATGCCAAAGACATCCGCCAAATCGCGGTCGTAGCGATTCGCCCAGACATGCGTGTCGGTGCGCGTGTCGATTAACTGGGCATTCACCCGCACCTTGCCGCCGATGCGCTGGACGCTGCCTTCGAGCACATAGGCCACGCCGAGGGCCTGCCCGATCTCACGGAGATTCCGGACGACCGAGCTCTTGTACTGCATGACTGAGCTGCGGCTGATAACCTTGAGTTCGGCGATGCGCGCAAGGTCCGTCAGAATCTCATCCTGAATTCCGTTGGCGAAGTAGGCGTTTTCCTGGTCGCTGCTCAGATTCTCAAACGGCAGCACCGCGATGCTTTTTTCCTGCACGACGACGATTTTCTCCGGAGTGGGGGCGCTCTTTTCCGGCGCGGCGACGGTCTTCTCCGGCACCGCGGCCGGTGGCGGCGGCGCTGCGGCCGGACGCGTCATCCGCCAGGCGCCGAACGCGGCGATCAGCGCGGCGACTCCGATGGCGACGGGAAGCAAATGTGAGCGCGCGGGGGAGGGAGTCGAAGTCTCGTGCCCGCGGGCAAAAATCGTGGTGCCCGGGCGGCCAATCGGGACCGTCGCATCGGACTCCTGTGTCACATTCGTCCCATGCCTCGCCGGCGCAGTCCCGCCAATCGTGCTGCCGCTGCGCAGGATTTTCTTCAGCGCCGCGAACAGTTGGGGATAGTTCTTGGGACGCTCCGTCGGGCTCTTAGCGAGCATTGCGCGCAGCAGCGCGTCCACGTCGGGCGGCACCCCCGCCGCACTGAGCCTTTCCCACGGGGGCGGACTCTGCATTTGCTTGCTCAACACCTCGAACGACGTGCCCTCGAACGGGGGCTTTCCCAGCAGCAGATACCAAAGCGTCACCCCGAGGCTGTAGATGTCGGTGCGTGCGTCCAGCGTTTCGCCCGCCGGCGAAATTTGCTCGGGACTCATGTAATTGGGCGTGCCCACCGGCCCGTGGCCGGACAACGAGATGGCTGCTCCCGGATCCTCCGCGACCATGCTCTTGGCGAGCCCAAAATCGATCACCTTCACCAGCAACCCGTCATCCTCCTCCTCGTCCGCAGCAGCGTCGGGCAGGCGCGCCAGCATCAAATTCGCCGGCTTGATGTCGCGATGGATCAGGCCGCGCTCATTGGCCGCCGCGAGACCTTGCGCGGCTTGCTGCACGATGCGCAAGGCGAGTCGCGTCGGCAGCGGACCACGGCGCCGGACATAGGCCTCGACCGTCTCGCCCTCGACAAACTCCATCGCGTAAAAAAACTTCCCGGGCGCGTCGTTCAGAAAGACGACGGCGGCCACGTTGGGATGACGCACCTGCGCGGCCGTCCGCGCCTCGCGGAGGAAAAGCGCCTGCGTCTTGGGATCATCCACCTGGCTGGGGGCGATCACCTTGAGGGCGACCTCCATGCGCAAGCGTTCGTCGACCGCCTTGTAGGTCACGCCCATCGCGCCGCGACCAAGCTCTACCGGGCTGCCGTCGGACTGCTTCAACACGTGGTAGTGCGCGAAGGAGAGTGGTTTCTTTCCCGGGGATGAAGGCTTGGAAGACGTGACCGATCGCAACCCAGCGGGCGGCGTGCGGACATACTGAACCTGTAGGTGCCATGCCAAGCAAGCGGGATCGACTTTCTACCCGCGAGAACGCCTTCCGTGGCGGCGCTATTTCTTCGCGCCGGCGTCGGCCGTCTTAAGCCGGGCCAGCAGGGCGTCGAAACGCGGGTCGCTGCGCAGTGCATCCCAGTCCGGATTCAACTTCAGATCGCCGTAGTTCACCATGCTGGGAATGCGCCCGAGTCGGTCCAGTTGACCGATCGCCAGATCTTTCTCAGCGAGCCACGCCGACGCAATCGTGGCGTAGTACAGCACGGAGGCGCCGTCGAAAGTATCAAATTCGACCGGCAGCATCTCGCAGGCGAGCCGCGCCTCGCGCAGCGCGTCCTCCCGCCGGCCGAGCCCAGCATCGATCAACGCGAGCACGACAAGCGTCTGCGCGTCGTTCGGCTGCGCGGTGACGCGCTGCGCGGCCTCGACGCGTGCGGTCGTGAAGGCCACTTCCGCCGCCTTGTCATCATGAAACGTGCGGGCTGCCAGTCCGTCGAAGTAAGTCTTGGGGAACGTGAAGCCGTTTTCATCGGTGAAGCTGCCACGTGGCATTGCCGCGAGGGCGCTCGCCGCGGCCGTCGGATCTCGATCCATGAGGGCCAGCGTCAGGGAATGACGTGCGAGGTTGGGCGCTGAGGCGGGGTCCTTCGCGATCTGCGCAGCGATTTCCTCCCTGAGCGGCGCAGGATCCGCGGTGGCGGCCAGCGTAAGGATTTGCGGCAAAACCCGCAGCTCCGGAGTCCGG
>JANMQT010000299.1:0-4670 GCA_031370675.1 Verrucomicrobiota bacterium | reverse complement strand
GCTTGCGTGCCCTTGATGAAACCATCCGCCACCACCAGCCGCTGGCCGGGTTTCAGAATGCGCGCCGCCTCGTGAATGAATGCCTCTTTGGCGAAACCCGCGTCGTGGCACGCGCTTTCCAGCGCATAGACGCCGTCGTAGTGATTCTGCGGAAATGACGTAGCGGTGTAATCGCCTTGATGAAAATGGACTCGCTGACAGAGCAAGTCCGGCGGCGTGAGTTGCTCGGCGTGCGTGATTTGCCAGGGCACCAGCGTGATTCCGTCAATCCTCAAATGGGAATACTCGCGGCCGGCTAGACGGATGCTGGCGCCCAAGCCACAACCCATGTCGAGGATCCGACCTTCAAAATCGCGCGCCAGTTCCAGCCGCCGGAGCACCTGTCTCGACATTTCTTCCAGCATGCGTTCGAGGCCGAGCGGATTGAGACCGCGGCGGAAATACCCGAAATGCATGTTGAAGTCCCGGCTCCACGCGCGGTAGTCCTGACCCGCCTCCGTGTAGTAGCGGACCACATCGGTCGCCGGCCGCGTCGCGCTGACCTCGGGCGGCACCTGATCCATGCGCCTAGCGTGATCGGATTGCCAGCGGCACGCAAGTCTGCGCGGGATGGCGAGTCCGCACCACGCCGTTCCGGCGGTGGACGGGGCACAAGGTGAACCCGGCTTGCAAGGAAAGCGCTTCGTGGTCTGGTGCCGGTGGTGAAACTCCTGGACCTGCTAAACGCGCCTTTGCGCGCGCTCGGCTTCGAACTGCACAAACGCCCGGCCTGGCGTGCTCCGGAGGATTGGTTTCACGAATGGACTCACCTCGAGATTACCGCCCGGCGCCTCGAGCACATCGCCACCCTGGCACTGCCGTTGCGCGACAAATCGGTCCTCGAAGTCGGTGCCGGGGTGGGCGACTTGAGCACTTTCTTTCTTGACCGCGGCTGCCGCGTCACGATCACCGAGGCGCGAGAGAGCAATCTGGAATACATGCGCCGGCGCTTTCCCAAATCCGACGTCGCCTTCCTTGATCTCGACGCCCCCACCGATGTGGCCGGCGGGCCCTTCGACGTCGTGAGCTGCTTCGGCCTGCTTTATCACTTGGGCCGACCGGCCGAGGCGCTCGCCTCGCTCGCCCGCCAGTGCCGCGACCTGCTCGTGCTCGAGACCTGCGTCTCGTTTGGCGCGGAAAGCGCGGTAAACCGGGTCGACGAGAACATCAAGTCGCCCACCCAGGCCTTCACGGGGCACGGTTGCCGGCCGACGCGCCCGTGGATTATGGAAACGCTGCGACGCGACTTCGCGCATGTCTATGTTCCGCGGACCCAGCCCAATCACGCGCAGTTCCCGATCGATTGGACGCGGCCTGAGGACCACACCGCGCCGCTCAGCCGGGCCGTCTTCATCGCCTCGCGCACCCCGCTCGACAACGCTCTGTTGGCGGCCGAGCTGTCCGACCGGCAGGAACGGGCGGCCTAGCGCAATCGGACGACAAGACTCTGCCACTCGCTGAGCGGTATTTGTCCGATAAGCCCGACGATCAGGTGGTGAATTGGCCGCAACCACTCAATCCGCTGCTTCGCGCGGCTCGGTTGTTTGAAGACCTTCATACGAAGCGTGGACGGCGCCGACTTTCCTGAGACGAAGCGACGAGGTAAAGACGACAGCGAATGCCATCCCCATTTTCTGGAAGAAGGGTGGATTCCGAGTTCGGACGGTTGCGCCCTCTGCATTCCAGGTCGACTGGCGAGCTCCATTTCTATAGAAATTGCGATTCCGCGATTTAACCGTGAAGGCTCTCCCACTTTATTTGCTCGCATTAGCCGCGACTTTTGTCTGTTCTGCCCGGCGGGATATTTTCGCGCAGGGGCCTTTGATGCCGCCCGGCGCACCCGCACCCACGATGAAGTCATTGGACGAAGTGGATGCACACGTTGACGCGGTTGCCGGGCAAAAGCGGCTAGCGATTTCAGTGGGCAGCGTGCCGATCATCATCAGTGCGCCAGGCTCCTATTACCTCACAAGCAACGTAACCGGCGCGAGCGGGAGCAATACGATCGAGATCGCCGCCGACGATGTGACGCTCGATCTCAATGGCTACTCACTAATCGGTGTCAGCGGCGGCAAGGCTGCCATCGCAGTGCCGACGTCGCACAAGAATATTCGAATCCGCGGAGGCATGATCTCTGGGGGCGTCGATGCGATCTCGACGACGCCGACCGCGTCCCGGAATATGATCTTGGAGGACGTGACGATCGAGGGCATTAGTGGCGGAATCTGGCAGGCGACTCCGGCGGGAATTGCCTACATCATACGCCGGGTGCATGTGCGCAATTGCGGAGCTGGGGCCGACCTGCAGGGCGTTCACGGTTCCGTGATTACCGACTCTACGGTGCAGGGCGCTAATCTTACAGCTGCCTTCAGCACCGTCCTCGCTGCGGAACGGGTCGAGCGAAGCTCCGTCACTGACACAAACGGAGCTGGCACCGTCATCGGCATAACCGGGAAGAGCGTCCGCGCCTGCTTGGTCTCCACTTTAACCGGGGGCGGATCCGTCGTTCAAGCGGCGGGAATCACCGGGAATTCCGTCCTCGATTGCGCCGTAAGCCAGATCTCAAACGCCGGCACCGTCTCGGGCATCTCGGGTTCTCAGATTGTGCGCTGCAGCGCGAGCGGTGTTTTTCAACTGGGCGGCCAGGGCAGCGGAAGTTGTGTGGGCATTTCCAGCGCAACGTCCGCCCGGGAGTGTGAAGCGCTGAATGTTTCGGGAAACACCTCTTCCGGCACAATCGGGATTGCCGGATTGGCCGTTGTAAATTCCTTCGTGCTCAACGTTACCAATGGTGGCCCTGGGACGGCGACCGGTTTGTCGATCGGTACATCCGCGGTGAATTGTACTTCCACCAACTGTGCCAGCGGCATCACGGTAAACCTCGGTAAGGCAGCTTATATCACCAATTGCTCGCTGACGGGAACGGGCGCAGCGGCTGGAGGCACCGGAATTCTCACATCTAATGGCGGGCCCGTGCGCGTGGATGGCAACGTGATGGTGAGCTTTGCGATCGGCGTCAGCGCGCAAGGGAGCGACCTCGTCATTCGAAACCACGTTTCCAACTGCACCACTCCTTACACGAGCGGAGCGAACGCGATGGTAGGCCCGATCGTCACCGGCGCCGGGATCATCGTGAGCGCGAATCCGTGGGCGAATTTTCAGCAGTAGCCGTTCCTGGCTGGCGTAAGGCCGGAGAATATTTTTCAGCACTTACTCGCCATCGGCCCTTCGTCTTATCCGTCTGTGTTCTCATGACCCCACCCAAAATATCCCTTCTCCTTGCCGACGTGGACGGCACACTCGTTGACAGTCAAAAACGCGTGACGCCGCGCGCCGCCGCGGCCGTCACCAAGCTTCGGGAGCGCGGCATCGGTTTTTCCGTCACCAGCGGGCGCCCGCCGAACGGACTGACCATGATCACGAGGGCCGTCGAGGTGACCCTGCCGGTGGCCGCGTTCAACGGCGGCCTGCTCGTGCAGCACGACGATTTTTCAAAGGTCATCGAGCGGCACGCGCTCGAGCGCAGCGTGGCGGAGAGCATCATCGCCCGACTGGCAAAGGAGGGCCTCGACGTGTGGGTCTATGCCGGGCTCGAGTGGTATTTGCGTGATCCGGCCGCGCCGCATCGGCAGAAGGAGGAGCACACGGTGCAGTTTGCGCCCACGATCGTGGCGGATTTCAGCCAGGCCTTGGAAGCCGGCGTCTTGAAGGTGACCGGCGTGAGCGACAACCTGGAGCTTGTGGCCAGGGTGGAGGGATTGGTGCGGGAGGATTTCGGCGGGGCATGCAAGACGAAGCAGTCGAACCCCGCCCGCGATCACCAGAAGGCCCGGCCGGCGCCAGCCGTTTCGGCGGCCCGCTCACAGCCGTACTATCTGGATGTGACGCATCCGCTGGCGAACAAGGGCAGCGTAGTGAAGTCGCTCTCGCGCCTCCTCAACATTCCGGTGGCGGAGATCGCCACGATTGGCGACCAGCCGAGCGACGTGCTGATGTTTCGAGAGGCTGGGGTGTCCATTTCGATGGGACAGTCGTCGGACGAGGTGAAGAAATCGGCCACCTACGTTTCGCCGGGCGGCCTGGACGACGAGGGCTTCGCGCGCGCCTTGGAGAAGTTCATTCTCGAAGAGTGATTCTGCGGCACCACTGGGTTGACGATCCGGCACATCCTCGACAACAAAACCCTCTCAACGGCGTGACGCCGGGGGCCATGGAAGAAAGCCATGCCCGTTTCATGGCGTCGAAAGTCTGCGTCGATACCCTGATTCCCGCGCTGATGCAGAGCCACGAGCTGCGTTCGATCCACTCCTCGGACCAAGGTGGGAGTGGGTAAAATGATAGGGTAGGAAGCCAATTGCCACCCCGCTCGTTCCGAGTCTGGTCCAAGCCTATCGGGCCGGTGCCTTGAGCGATTGAATCCTCTGCGTGATCTTTTCCAGATTGTCGCGCGCCACCGCGTTGCGCGGATCGCGGGCCGCCAGCCGTTGTCGGATTTCGAGGGCCTGCTCATACACCTTGAGCGCGCCGGCCGCGTCGCCCTTGTCATTCCGGGCCGACCCCAGGCCTTCGCACATTTCCGCCATGTCGGATTGCCAATACGCATTGCTCGGATCCTGGGCCACCACCTTTTG
>JANMQT010000254.1:0-2970 GCA_031370675.1 Verrucomicrobiota bacterium | reverse complement strand
CCGCCTCCAGCGCCTGCGCCTTGTGAGGGCTGCGATTCCAAATGCGCACGTCGTGCCCGTGCCTGCGCAGGTTGCGCACGAAGCCGCTGCCCAACAATCCGGTTCCCAGCCAGGCGATTTTCATGCGCCTCAAATAGCACGATTCAACCCGGCTTCCATGGCGGCGTCCCGGGCGAAACGAATTTTTCGGTGGTCTAAGTCGCCCCGCCCCATCACAAAAGGGGCCGGCATGGATTCCAGTGCTCAACGCAAGCTCGCCGCCATCATGTTCACGGACATGGTGGGCTTCAGCGCGCTGAGCCAGCGCAGCGAAACGCTTGCGCTGGAGTTGCTCGGGGAACACCGGGGCATCGTGCGCGCTTCCCTGGCGTCGCACGGCGGTCGCGAGGTGAAGACGATGGGCGACGGTTTTCTGCTCGAATTTTCCAGCGCGCTCGACGCGGTGCTGGCGGCGGTGGAAATCCAGAAGGCGCTGCAGACGCGCAATGAAGGCTCCCCCACGGAGCGACTCATTCGTGTTCGCATCGGCATTCATGTTGGCGATGTCCTCGTGCGCGAGGGGGACATCCACGGCGACGGCGTAAACGTCGCGGCGCGACTGGAACCGCTCGCGGTTGGGGGTGGAATTTGCGTGTCGGAGGACGTGGCGCGACCTGTGCGCAACAAACTGCCCTACGCCCTGGTGCCGCTCGGCCCGACGGAATTGAAGAACATTGACCTTCCGGTTTCAGTCTTTCGCGTGGCACTTCCGTGGGACGCGGGAGTTGCGGCTGCTCCGGCCGCCATGGTGATGGCGAATCCCGCCGCGCCCGCCAAGAGCGTCGCGGTGCTCGCCTTCGCGAACCTCAGCGCTGACCGTGACAACGAGTATTTCTCGGACGGCATCAGCGAAGAACTCTTGAATGTGCTCGCGAAGATTCCGGAGCTGAAGGTTTCCGCCCGCACCTCGGCGTTTTTCTTCAAGGGCAAGCAGGTGCCCATTTCCGAGATCGCCAGGCAACTCGGCGTTGCGTACGTCGTCGAGGGCAGCGTCCGGAAGGCTGGCGAACGCCTGCGCATCACGGCGCAGCTGATCAATGCGGCGGACGGATTTCACCTTTGGTCCGACACCTTTGATCGCGATGCGAAGGACGTTTTCGCCGTGCAGGACGAGATCGCCGGACTCATCGCGCGGAATCTGTCGATCAAGCTCGCCGCTTCGCCGGTCGCGGCCCGGTCGGTGAATCCCGAGGCGCACCGGTTGTTGCTGGAGGGGCGGTATCACCTGGCGCAACGCACCGACGACGGGTTTAGGCGGGCGGAGAAGGCGCTGGCGCGCGCCGTGGAAATCGATCCAAGCTTTGCGCCGCCGCTGGCGGCTTTGGGCGAGTTGTATGCTGTGCGTTCGCAGTTCCAGGCCTTCAGTGGCCGCGGGGCCGATCCCGTCGATCGCGCCCGCGCCGTGGACCGGATAGAGCAGGCGATGCAGTTGGATCCGCTGCTGGCCGAGCCGTACGCGGTGATGGCGTTGTTGTTGGTAAACGAGCGGCGGCTGCCGGAGGCGGAGGTCCTCTTTGAAAAGACGTTCCGTCTGAATCCCAACAATGCGATCGCGCACCATTGGCGCGCGAACATGCGCCTGTTGCAGGGCCGTATTGACGAGGGCCTGGCCGGGCTGGAAGAGGCTCTCCGCCTGAATCCGCTTTCATTCATCACGGTGCATGCCTACGGCGCGTACCTTAACTATGCGGGCCAGTTCGACCAATCACTGTCGGTCATCGATCACTCCCTGTCCTTGCGGAGCGAGGGACACTACGGCGCGGGCCACAGCGAGCGCGCGCTGGTGCTATTGCGCCTCGGCCGGACCGACGAGGCCGTGGCGGCTGCGCGCGGGGTGTTGCAGTCGATCGCCACGGCAATCCTGACATGGAGTGGGGGCGACGCGGTTTATGTCCTGCGCGCGGCGGGCCTGGCAGATGAGGCCGATCGCTTTGCGACTGACTTGCTCGGCGCCGTGCCTCCCGGGAGCTATCTGCGGGGATACATCCTCTGCGCACTCGGGCGGTGCGAGGAGGGGTTACCCCTGTTGGAAACAGCCCCGCCAATTGCGCTGGCGCGACTCTATCTGCTGCCGATGTTGGATCCCGCGCGCGATACGCCGGCCTTCCGGGAATGGATCACCAGGCTGGGCGTGGGGGAGGATTACCGGCGTGCGCGCGAGTCCATCGCGCGCCTCGACGCGAAGCACAAGGCGGTGGGCCCGCGTTGAAGGGTCGACGTTCGACGCATTTCATCGTAAGAGATTCGTGCGTCCATGCCTGACGACTCCATCTACGCCCCCTTTTCGATTTCGTGCCGTAAGGATGGCACGCACGTCGAACTTGGGCGTGGCGCGATGGGCATCACCTACCGGGCCACCGATACGCAACTGGGCCGGACCGTCGCCCTGAAGGTGATCAACGCGACGTACCTGGGCGATCCAATTGCGCGCCAGCGTTTCTCGCGGAGGCGCGCGCCGCGGCGCAGTTGCAGCACGCGAATGTGGCTAGCGTCTATCATCTGCGGGCCGAGGGGAACGACATCTTTTACGCCATGGAATTCGTGGCCGGCGAAACGGTCGAGGCGTATGTGCGGCGTCGAGGGCCGCTGCCGTCGCGGCTCGCACTGCGCATCATTTTGCAAGCGGCGCAGGGACTCGCTGCCGCGCATGAACGCAGTCTGATTCATCGCGACATCAAGCCGGCGAACCTGATGCTGGCACAAGCCCCCGCGCCGGTGAGCGAGGGAATCGAGCATGAGGAAGAGGACGGACTGCTCGTGAAGGTGATTGACTTTGGCTTGGCGAAAAGCGTCTCCGGCAGCGAATCGGGCGGTGGACTGACCGGTGGCAATGTGGTGGGGACGCCGCAGTTCATGAGCCCCGAACAAATTTCCGCGGAGGCAGGGCGGATGCTGGATTGCCGCACCGACATCTACAGTCTCGGCGTCACG
>JANMQT010000245.1:0-8754 GCA_031370675.1 Verrucomicrobiota bacterium | reverse complement strand
CGTGACGCCGCGCGCCAGTTGCAGTCCGGCGACGTTCGCGCACGCGATCGCCAGCGTCAGGGCCGCCGCGCCGACCAAGGTCCAGAGTCCCGCGCGATAGGTGCCGACCGAGGTGTCCAGCAGTGGTGTTACCACCGTGCGGGTGCGCCCGATTTCGCGCGGGTATTGCGCGCCAAGGCGTTCGCTGATGCCAAACATCTCCACACGGGCCTGCTCGATCGTTGTGCCGGGCTTGATGCGACCGAGGCAGTAAAGTCCGGGATTGTTGCCGCGATCCTGCCAGGTTGCATTCGTGGTATATGGTCCCATCGGCACCCACAATTCCGCCGCGCGCGGCAGACCCATCACGGCCGGCATCACGCCGATCACCGTGTGCGGGATGGCGTTCAAGATCAGCGTGCGACCCATGATCTGAGGATCGCCACCATAGCGCCGCTGCCAAAGCGCATGACCCAACACGACCACGCGTGCGCCGCCGGGCGAGTCCTCGTCCGCGTTGAAGGTGCGCCCCAGCAGCGGTGGGATTCCGGCGGCGGAGAAGAAATTGGCCGACGCGAGCGCGCCCGTCAGCGATTCCGGGGCGCCGTCACGGGAAAGACTGAAGGAGTCGCGCCGGTAGATGGAGAGCTCGGTGAAACTGGTGCTCTGCGCCTGCCAGTCTCGATAGTTGAGAAAATTATTCGAGTGATCCTCGGAGGCTTCGCGCTGCCAGATCATGACCAGCTTGTCGCCGTCGGGATAGGGCAGGGGACGTAGCAGCACGGCTTCCACCACGCTAAAGATGGCCGTGTTTGCGCCGATCCCGAGCGCCAGCGTGAAGATGGCAATCGCGGTGAAGCCACGATGCTTGAGCAGTTGGCGGCAGGCGAATTTCAGATCGTTCATGGCTGAGAAGAGAACCGTGGCGAGCGATGAATGGGGAGGAGACGGGCGGCTGATTGAATTTTTCGCTGGTCACTTTTCACTCATCACTCGGCACTCATTCTGTTCGAAGCGCGACGAGCGGATCGACGCGGGCGGCGCGGCCTGCCGGCAGCCCCGCGGCGAGTGCGGCGGCGAGCGCCTGGATCAACGTGATGGCGAGCAGCGTGACGGGATCCGACGGCCCAATTTCAAACAATTGGTATTGCAGCGCCCGGGCCACGAGCAGCGCGGCCGGCAGGCCGATGGCCAGGCCAACGGCGACCAGCTTCAGCGCGCTGAGCACCACGTGCTTGCGTAAGGTGACGACGCTGAAGTTGGCGGTGGTGGAACCGATGCCGAGGTCAAACGTCAGGATGGCGATCGCGGCGTAGCCGGGATGCTTGAACAATTGGCGGAGAGCGAAGGTGAAATCGGTCACGGAACTTGTGGGGAGTTAAGAGTGAAGAGCAGGGCGGCGAGGCATCGTCATTGCGAGCGGAGTGAGATCATCGGGTTCACGCGCGCAGCGCGCAGCGCCGGGATGAACGACGCGAGCACCGCCGCGACGAGGAGAATCGCTGTGATGACGAGCCACGTCAGCGGGTCGCGCGGAGGGATACCGAAGAGCAGGTGGCTGATCGTGCCGGCGAGCGCGAGCGCAAGAGCAAGTCCCGCCAAGATGCCGAGGGCGGCCAGCCGGAGGCCCTGGCGCAGGATCATCCCCGTGACATCGGAGGCCTGGGCGCCGAGTGCCATGCGGATGCCAATTTCGCGGAAGCGCTGCGCGACGGAATAGGCGAGCACGCCATAGAGTCCGATCGCGGCCAGCAACAGTGAGCCGAGGCCGAAGGCCACCACCAGGATCATGGCGGCCCGGCGCGTTTGCAGCGTCTGCGCCAGGCGTTGGTCCATGGTCTTCACGTCGAAAATCGGCTGCTCCGGATCCAAATGCTGAACCGCGCCGCGCACCGCGCTGACGAGCGTCTGTGGATCGAGCGCGGTCTTAACCACGAGCCCCATCATTCGGACCGGAAGCTGCGCCTGCGAGAAGTACAGCGTCTCCTGCACGATCGGCTCCGCCGGGTTGTTGGCATGTATGTCGCCGGCGACACCCACGATTTCATAGCGGCCAGACGCGTCGTCGTTCCCGAAAACGATGATGCGACCGATGGGATCCGAATCGTTGAAATACCGGCGGGACAGATATTGGTCGACGACCACGATCTTGGCGGCGCCCATCACATCGGCGTCGGTGATGCCGCGTCCGCGCACGATTGGAATCCTGGTGGCGGCGAAAAACCCGCTGTCGACGGAGAGGACCTGCGCGTGGGGCGTGGCTTCACCGGGCGCCAGCGGACGATTCCCGATGTTGTAGGAGGCCCCGCCGATGCCGCCGCTCAGCGGAAGATCCGAAACCACGCCCGCCGCGGTGACGCCTGGAAGCGCGCGCGTCCGTGCCATCAATCGCGCGGAGAACTCGGCCACCCGCGCGTCGTCAGGATAGCGCGAGAGCGGGAGCGCGAGTTGGGCGGTGAGCACGTTTTCAGGGCGGAATCCGAGATCCACCTGCTGAACCTTGTTGAAGCTACGATAGAGCAGCGCGGCTGCCGTGAGCAGGACGAAGGCGAGCGCAACCTCGGTGATGATGAGGCCACTGCGCAACGAACTCATCGACCGGCCCGACGAGGCATGCGCGCCTTCCTTGATCGAAGAGGCGAGGCTGCCACGGAAGATCGCAAAGAGCGGGGCGAGGCCAAAGACAATGCCTGTCAAGGTGGACAGGATCAGCGAAAACGCGACCACGCCGCCATCCACGGCAATGTCGGCTGCCCGGGGAATTTCACTGATGCCGAGCGAACCCAGCAGACGCACGCCGATCCAGCCAAACCCCACGCCCATCGCACCCGCGATGAGGGCGATGACCAGGCTTTCGACCAGCAGGAGCCGCGTGATGTGCCAGCGGCTGGCTCCGATGGCCGTGCGCACCGCGATCTCGCGGGCGCGCGCCCCGGCGCGGACGAGCAGAAGATTGGCGACGTTCGCGCAGGCGATGAAGAGAACCAGCGCTACGGCGCCCTGGAGCAAGAGGAGCATCGGCCGGACTTTTCCGACGACGTCGTCGAGATAGCCCACGACCAGACCGCCGAACCCGCTCGTGATCGCGAAGCTCCGGCGTTCGGGCAGACGCTCAAGGTTGCGGGCATTGATCGCGTCTACCTGAGATTGTGCCTGGGCGATGGTCGCACCTGGTTTCAACCGCGCGACCATGGTCGAATATTCCTGACCCCGTTCGCTGTCCGTTCGTTCGGCGGGCTTGAAGGCAAACGGGACCCAAAGCGCTGGCTCGCGGCCGGGTGAGAAAAACCGCTGGGGCATCACGCCTTTCACGCGATAGGTTTCGCCGTTGAGGCGGATTTCGCGCCCGACGATGGCGGGATCGGCTCCATATTTTGCCTTCCACAAACCGTGGCTGATCACGACCACGTGTTCGTTGCCTGGTTCCGCCTCGGTTTCGGTGAACGTCTGGCCGAGCATTGGCGCTATGCCGTAAAGCGGGAAAAACGACGGCGTCACGCGCAGGCCGCGCAGTCGCTCGGGCGTGCCGCCTTCGGTGACGGAGAAACTGGCGCCTGCAAAGAGGGCCGATTCCGCGAAGGCCGAAACGTCGGCGCGACGATCGAGATAATCGGGGATCGCCACCGAGCATTTCGGCATCTCGTTGTTCGAATATTTGTTCCAGGCGAAGACCAATCGCTCCGCGTCGGGATACGGCAGCGGTTTCAGCAGCACCGCGCGCACCACGCTGAAAATCGCGCAGTTCACGCCGATGCCGAGAGCGAGGGTGAGGATCGCGACGGCGGCAAAACCCGGGTTCCGGAGAAGCTGGCGGATGGCGAATTTCAGATCGTTCATGGCATTGTCGGGTGGGGTGCGGGCCTTCTATTCGGAGCGAAGCGCGACGACGGGATCCACCGCGGTGGCGCGCAGCGCGGGCAACAGACAGGCCAGCAGCGCGACGACGCCGAGCAGCACGGCGATGATGGCGAACGTCAGCGGATCGCTTGGGCCGGTTTGGAAGAGAATTGACTGCAGCACGCGACCGGCCGCCAGCGCGCCGACCAGTCCGGCGACAATCCCGAGGGCGGTCAGCCGCGCGCCCTGGCCGAGCACCAGTCGGAGCAGGTCGCGGCGTTGCGCGCCCAGCGCGATGCGAATGCCAAATTCGCCTGTGCGCTGCGACACCGAATACGACATCACACCATAAATGCCGACAGCAGCCAGCAGCAGCGCCAGGCCCGAGAAAACCGCGAAGAGCGTGGTGGCAAATCGCTGCAGCGCGTATGACGACTCCACCAGCGCGTCGAGTGATTCGATGCGGATGACGGGCTGGCCACGGTCCACCGCATAAACCTCGCGGCGCAGGGCATTCCCGAGTCCGGCCTGGGTACGATCGGTGCGCACCACGAACGTCATGGTGTCGAAGGGCTGCTGCGCGAACGGCCCGTAGCTTTGGACGAAATTGTCTTTATCCAGCGCGAAAAGTTTCACGTCACCCACAATGCCGACGATCTCGCGCCAAAGATCCGCTCCCTTGGTGATGTTGATGCGCTTTCCAACCGGATCCTCGTTGGGAAAATATTCGTCAGCCATGGACTTGCTGACGATCGCCACGGGCGCCGCGCCCTCGCGATCCTGATTGGTGAAGGCGCGGCCGCGCAGTAGCGGGATGCCCATCGCCTTGAAGTAATCGGGTGTGACAGCGAAATAATTTGTGGAGGGCGCGTCGCCTGGCCCAACGGGTGTCCGGCGATCCACCGTGAAGTTCATGAAGCCGCGGATGTAGTCCGTGCCCGAAAGCGGCAGGATGTGCGTGGCGCCAACGCTGTTTACGCCGGGCAGCGCGGCGAATCGTTTCAGCAATTCTTCGGTGAAGGCGAACTGCTTTTTCCCGTCCGGGTATTTTGCCGCGGGCAGCGAGAATCTGATCATGACCGCATTCCTTGGTTCAAATCCGGGATTGACGGATTGGACCCGCAATAAGCTCCGGACCAGGAGCCCGGCGCCGGCAAGCAGGATCAAGGCAAGAGCGATCTCGGTCACGATCAGCGTATGGCGAAAGAGTTGGCGCGCGCCTCCGCTGAGGCCGCGGCCGCCTTCCTTGAGCGCGCCGACCAGCTCGAGGCGGGAGCTTTGCAGCGCGGGCACCAAACCGAAGCCCATTCCGGTCAGCAGGATCAGGACGCTGGTGAAGACCAGCGCCCGGCCGTCGAGCCCGATGTCGCGCACCCGCTGCAGGTCGGGCGGAGCGAGGCTCAACAGCGCCGCGAGGCCATAGTGCGCGACGAGGAAACCAAGCAGGCCGCCGCAGGCCGCCAGCACGAGGCTCTCCGTCAACAACTGCCTCGTCACCTGCCAGCGGGTCGCCCCGAGCGCCGCGCGAATGGAAATCTCACGGTGGCGCGTGGTGGCCCGCGCGAGCAGCAGATTCGCGACATTGGCGCACGCGATGAGAAGCAGGGCACCGACCGCACCCAGCAGGCAGTAGAGAATCGTGCTGAGATTACCGGTCGAAAATTCGCGCAGCGTCATCACCTTAACGCCCCAACCCTTGTTGGTGTCGGGATATTGCGCGCCGAGCCGTTCGGCGATCAACCCCAGCTGTCCCTGCGCCTGGTCGAGCGAAACGTTGGGCTTGAGCCGCCCACCCGCGATCAGGAAATGGACCCCGCGCGCTTCGCAATCCTTGTCGGTGAAGGCCACCGGTGCGTAAATGTCCGTGCGGGCCCCGCGGTTGAAACTTTCCGGCATCACGCCAACGACGGTGTAGGAGTCGCCATTGAGCGTTAGGGCCTCGTTCAACGCCGTCGGTCGACCGTCGAAATGGCTCTGCCAAAACCGGTGGCTGAGCACGATCACCTTTTCATGCCCCGGGGCGTTTTCCTCCAGCCGGAAAGTGCGGCCGAGCAGCGGTTTTACCCCCAGGGCGTCGAAGTATTGGGCCGAGACCCGCAGCGCGGACAAATGGAGGGGATCGCTGTCACCGGTAAGGTTGAAACTACCGTAACTGAAGGCGTAAATTTTCTCGAAGGCGTTCGCCTGTTTTTCCCAGTCGCGAAAGTTGGCCGGTGAAACCGCGAATGAGGAATACTGCGGCGGATTGGTTTCTCGGATCACGACGAGCCGCTGGGCGTCCGGATATTCGAGCGGCCGCAGGAGCACGGCGTTGACCACGGAAAAAATCGCCGTGCACGCGCCAATCCCGAGGGCAAGCGTGAGGATCGCCACGCCGGAAAATCCGGGATATTTCCAAAGTTGGCGGAGCGCGAATTTAAAATCGTTCACGGCGATTCAGTCGGGGAATTTCCGGGCGATTCAGCGCGACGTCTGCTTGACCGAGATGCCGCCGGCGCTGGTGCGCAGCACGAGCAGCTTTCCGCCGCCATTGATTGTGCCCTTCAAGCGATCGCGCTCCTGCTTGCCCTGCACGGTCACCGGGAGATCGCTGGTCACGCGGCCCATGCTGGTGGAGGCATCGAGATTCAACGCGGCATCGGCCGGCACACTCACCTCGATCCGGCCGGCCGAGGTCTCGAGGCGAACGTCGCCGGGCACCGGGGCCGCCAGCAATGCGGCGATCGATCCGCCGGACGTCTCGCCATTCAGCGAACCGCGGACGTTATCAAAGCGCAGGTTGCCGCCGCTGGTCTCCACCTTGGCGCTGCCGCCGAAGTTGCTCACGGCAATCGATCCTCCCGAAGTGCTCGCGGTCAAGGAGCCCGAGCCGCCGCCCACTTCGATTTTTCCGCCGCTGGTCTCGATCTGAATTTCACCATCGCAATCCGTCGCGTTGATGGAGCCGCCGGAGGTGTCGCCCTTGAGCGGCCCCTGGATTTTTGTGAATTTCAGCGTACCGCCGCTGGTGTTCGCCCTGACCTCGCCAGTCAGGTTGCTGACCAGGATTTTTCCGCCGGAGGTGTCGAGCTGCGCGTTGAACTTCGCGGGCACGGTGATCGTGTAGCGCGCCTCGGTGTTCCATGATCCGCCCCAGCTCGAAAGCCAGCCGCCGGTGCCCTTCGGCCGCCGCGCGCGCACCGTGACGGTGTTGCCCTCCTGCGTGACGGTGATCGGCGCAGCCTCGAGGAATTCCTTTTCCTTCGCCTCGCTGGCGCCGGAAATCTTCCGCTCGGCGTTGACGATGACCTGCTTGGTGTCGCCACCGGTGACGTCAATCGTGCCGAAGTCCACGTCGACCACCAGCTTTCCGCCGGGGGTGACGTCGCGTTTTTGGTCGACCTTTTCTTCCGTGAGGGCGGACGCGCTGGCGACCGCGAGGAGGAACAATGAGAGGTAGCGGATGAGTTTCATGAAGTGGAGATGCGTGATGGGTTGAGGGTTATTTGTGATGGGAGGGAAGAGACGTCAGTCGGCCCGGAGCGCGACCATGGGATCGACGCGCATGGCGCGGCGCGCGGGGATCCAGGCGGCGAGGAAGGCGACGAGAGCGATCAACACGGAGATGCCGAAGAAGGTCAGCGGGTCCCAGGCGGGCACGCCGAAGAGCAGGCTGTTCATCAGGCGCGTGGCAAAGAATGCGCCGATCAAGCCGAGGCCGATGCTGATGCCGGCGAGCGTCATCGCCTGGCCGATGACCAGCCGGAAGATCGACGAATGGCCCGCGCCCAACGCCATGCGCAAACCGATCTCGCCGGTGCGCTGGGCCACGGAGTATGCCATGACGCCATAAATGCCGATGGCAGTGAGGAGCAGCGCCACTCCGGCAAAGACCGCGAGCAGCAGCGCGTTGAAGCGAGGCCGGGCCAGCGACCGGCTCATGTACTCCTCAAACAGCCGGACGCGCGTCAGCGGAATGCCGCGATCGATCGACGCGAGTTGCGCGCGGATGGCGGACGTGAGGCTGGTGGGATCGGAGACGTCCGCGCGCACGACCAGCGAGGCCACGTTGATGGGAAGCTGGGCGCTGGGTAGGTACATTTCCGGGGTTTCCTCGGTCTTGAGCGAGCGAGACTTGACGTTGCCGACGACCCCGATGATTTCGCGCATGAGTGGCTTCTCGTCATCGATGCTCCAGCCCGGTTGAATCCGTTTGCCGATGACGTCCTGCCCGGGGAAAAACTTCTGCACGAATTTTTCGCTCACGAGCACGACCGGTTGCGACTTGAGTTGTTCCGCGGCGGTGAAGACGCGTCCGCTTTTCACCGGGATGCCCATCGTCTTGAAGTAATCGACGCCGACAATGCGCACCGGACTGTCGGGACGTTTGCCCTCGGGTTTGGGACTCGTCTCGATGTCGAAGTCCGTTACCGACTCGCTTCCCGACAGGGGCAATGGGAAGACAGTGCTGACCGATCTCACCCCCGGCACCGCCTGGATTTTCGCGAGGAGTTGATCGAAAAACACCACCATGTTCTCCGGCTTGGGATAGGAGGTTTCGGGCAAGCCAAGACGCGCCGTGAGCAGCCCGGCGGACTGCACGCCCGGATTTACCTGGCCGAGTCGGGCAAAGCTCTGAATCAACAGACCCGCGCCCACGAGCAGGACGAGCGCGAGCGAAATTTCCGCGACGACCAGCATGTTGCGCAGCCGGTGGCTGCCGCCCCCGCCGGTCGAGCCGCGCGATCCTGATTTCAAGGAACCCGCGAGGTCGACTCGCGAGGCGCCGAGGGCGGGAACGAGGCCGAAGAAGATGCCGGTCCCGAGCGAAACGAGCAGTGTGTAGGCCAGCACGAAGCCGTCCAGCTCGATGTTCGCGGCAAGCGGCAGTTTTTGTGGCACCACCGCGACGAGGGCCCGGGTGCCCCACTGCGCGAGGATGAATCCGAGCAGGCCGCC
>JANMQT010000243.1:0-5513 GCA_031370675.1 Verrucomicrobiota bacterium | reverse complement strand
AGCAAAGGCGAGGCGTCTTGGGTGGTGGCGGCAGCAGGGGAGATGGTAGCGCTGGGGGACGCCATTTGGGTATTGTTAAGAGACGCGCCGGCGAGACGCCAGAAAATTCCCGATCGAGTGGCGCTTGAGGGCGGCACGAGCGGACGGTGGAAGCCCGGCGATTCCGTGCGATGATGCGCGTCCGCCGGGACGCCCGCGCGTTTCCCCTCGTGCATGCCCCCGAATCCAAACGCGCGCGGTCCGGAGTGCTGGTCGGATTGATCGCTTTCATCACCTGGGGACTCGTCCCGCTTTATTGGAAGCTGATCGATGACGTTTCCGCGGACCGGATTGTCGCGCACCGTGCCATCTGGTGCCTCGCGTTTCTGGCGATCGTCGTGGGGGTCAGCGCGACCCGGCGGGTGGCGTTGCGCGAGGCGATCAAGCGTCCCCGCAGCGTGGCATTTTCGGCCCTGGCCGGATGGCTGATTGGCATCAACTGGTTCATCTACATTTGGGCGGTCATTCACGATCACGTGATCGAAGCGAGCCTGGGGTATTTCCTTTCCCCGCTCGTGACGGTGGCGATGGGGGCCCTCGTGCTCGGCGAGCGGCTGCCGGCGCTGCGCTGGGTCGCGGTCAGTCTGGCCAGTGTGGGGGTGCTGCTGAAGGTTGTTCTGCTGGGCACCCTGCCGTGGATTGCGTTGAGCCTTTGTTCGACCTGGGGCTGCTACGCGCTGGTGAAAAAACTCGCGGGCCTTGATTCCATCAGCGGGCTCATTGTTGAAAGCGCCTCCATTCTGCCGCCGGCGATGCTTTACCTGTTGTTCATGGTTGGTCCGGACAGTGGACCGGGCTTCGCGGCGGGCTGGCCGAGGGTGCCGATATTGCTGATTGGCGGCGGAGTCATTACGGCGGTTCCGCTGCTCTGCTATGCGTTCGCGACCCGCCGGCTCACCCTGGCCACGCTGGGCTTGATGCAGTATCTGACCCCAACAATGACCTTCCTGCTGGGAGTGTTCCTTTATCGCGAACCCTTCGTGGCGCAGGATCTCTTCACATTTGGGTGCATTTGGGCAGGACTCGTGCTCTATTCGACGTCCTCCGCGGAACCGCGATAGTCTGAAGGGGAAGGCCTTGCGAAGCAAAGGCGCGTCAGTGGAGTCCGAAGACGCGTGGGGGCCTGAATTTTCCGGCCGGCGCTGCGTCTGTTGGGGGCCTCGTATCCCCTTTATCCATGCCTGAGCCGACCTCCAGCCCGCCCGGTGGACGTCCCGCGCCGTTTGTCTTTCGCGACCCGGCGGGGCGCCGCTGGCCGCGCATCCGCGTGGCGCTCGTGCTGACGGGCAGCCTCGTGCTGGCCGCGATCGCCTGGTTCGCGCAATCCCTGCTCGTCACTCCGTGGCTGCAAAAGCCGATGTCGAACCAGGCCCTCAAGGAGCAGCTCAAGGCCCTGCAGCGGCCAGCGGAAATCGCGGGGACGATTCCCGCCAGTTCCGCGCCGACCTGGCTCAAATTCAAGCGGTTGGTGGAGAGAACCCGCGCCCCTGAACGGCGCGTCGTGACCGCCGAGGCCCGCGGCAGTATTGCGCAGCCAGGCACCGGTCTGCCCGAAATCCGGCTCGCCTATTATGCCGACGGGAACGCCTCGAGCCTACAGTCGTTGGTGGAGCATGCGGATCAACTCACCCACCTGGCGGTGGATCGTTTCAGCGTGGCGCTCGATGCGGACGCCCACCCCCGGCTGGATGAAGCCACGGACACGGCGGTGGATGGGTTCGCCGCGGCCCGGGGCTTGGTAGTCATGCCGCTCTTGAGCAACGCGACCGAGGACGGCACGCGCATCGAAGAGCCGGTGGAGTTTCTCGCCAACGGCACGTCGGAAATGCGTCGCGAATTTATCGAGCACCTCGTCGAGCGCGTGACGGCGATGAAGGCCGGTGGAGTCCTCGTGAATTTCGAGGGCATGGATCCGACCTTCAACGACGCCCTGACGGCGTTCTACACGGAGATGTCGGCCGCCCTGCGCGAACGGGGCTGCCAGCTCTGGCTGACGGTGCCAATGGGCGAGGACCTCGTGACTTTCCAGCTCGATCGTTTGGCGGGCGTGGTCGACCGGTTCGTCGCCGTCCTGCATGGCGAAAACTCCGGCGCGGATCCCGCAGGGCCGACCGCCTCGAAGGAATGGTTCGAAGGCTGGCTCGAGACGGCGTTGGGTTACGGCGACCCGTCGCAGTGGATTGCGACGCTCGGAACGGGCGGTTACGACTGGTCGGAGAGCCGCGTCGCGGGGGAGTCGATCACATTTTCCGAGGCGATGAGCCGGGCGGATTACGCGGGGCTCGACGAAATCAAGCGGGATGGTTTCCGCGCGGAGTCCCCGACGTTTGAGCCGCATTTTTGTTTTCACGATCAAAAGGGCGTCAAGCACCGCGTGTGGTTCCAGGATGCGATCACCTTTCTAAGCCAGATGCAGGTCGCGCGCCGGCGCGGATTCGGCGGCATCGGCATCGATCGCATCGGCGGCGAAGATCCCGGAGTCTGGGCGGCGTTGAAGATGGCGGCGCAGCCGACAACCGAGGAGCTGGACTCGTTGCGGCGCATTCCATCGGGTGAATCCGTCGCGGGCATCGGGCGCGGCGCCATCGTGGGCATCAACGTCGAGCGCGAGGACGGCAGCCGGAACGTCGAGGTGGCGTCGGACGGCCGGGTGATGGGCACCTACACAAATTTCGGCAGCTTCGCCACGCTCTTCCGCCAAGGGGGCGACGGTGATCCGCACGCCGTCTCGCTGACGTTCGACGACGGGCCGGATCCGACCTGGACGCCGTTGATTCTTGACGTATTGAAGCGTGAGAACGTCAAGGCCACGTTCTTCATCGTGGGCAGCCGGGCGGAACTATATCCGAGCCTCGTGCGGCGGATCGTCGACGAAGGCCACGAACTGGGCAACCACACCTACACGCATTCCAATATTGGTGCGGCGTCGGAGCAGCAGTTGCGGCTGGAGCTGAATGCCACGCAGCGGTTGATCGAGACGATCACCGGGCGTTCGACCCTGCTCTTTCGGCCGCCGTACAACGCCGACGCCGGACCCACGCGGTTCGATGATCTCGGGCCGCTCAACGTCGCGCAGAGTATGGGCTATATGATTGCGCTCGAGGACATCGACTCGCTCGACTGGACGCGCCAGGGCGTGGACCAGATTCTGGAACGGGTGCGGCACGGCCGCCAGGCCGGCGGAAACGTCGTCCTGTTGCATGACGCCGGCGGCAATCGCGCGGACACGCTCGCGGCTCTGCCCAGATTGATCGACTATTTCCAACGCCGCGGCGATTCACTCGTGCCCTTGCACGGATTGTTGGGCAAGACCTATGCCGACGTCATGCCGCGCGTGGCGCCGGAGCAGCTTTCCCTCGCGCAGCGTGTGGCGGGCGTGGGCTTCCGCGTCATCCACGCGATTGAGTCGGTCGTCTGGGCGCTGCTGTTGACGGCCACCGGGCTGATCCTCGCGCGGACGCTGCTGGTGCTCTGGCTCGCCGCGCGGTTCCCGTGGCGCAAGGCCGACACGGCCGGATTTTCCCCCGCGGTGTCGGTCGTGATTCCCGCCTACAACGAGGGCAAGGTCATCGCCGCGACCGTTCGCTCGGTGCTCGCGAGCACCTACGAGGGCGGCCTCGAGGTGATCGTGGTCGACGACGGCTCGGTCGATGGGACATCGGCCATCGTGCATGAAATCGCCGCCGGCGACGCGCGTGTGCGGCTCGTGGCGCAGGCCAACGCGGGCAAGTCGATGGCCCTGGCGCACGGCTTGCGCGAGGCGCGCCATGAAATCGCGGTGCTGCTCGACGCGGACACGAAATTCCGGAACGACACGATTAGCCAGCTGGTGCAGCCGCTGCGGGACGCGAAGGTGGCGGCGGTGTCCGGTCACGCGAAGGTCGGCAATCCCCGCTCGCTCATCGCGAAATGCCAGGCGCTCGAGTACATCTGCGGCTTCAACCTGGATCGCCGCGCGTACGCCACGTGGAATTGCATCACGGTGGCGCCCGGCGCTGTCAGCGCCCTGCGGATGAGCGCGCTGGAGGCGTTGGGCGGCATGGCGCACGACACGCTTGCGGAGGACACGGATCTCACGCTCTCGCTGCATCGCGCAGGCTACCGCATCGCCTACACCCCGGCCGCGCTCGCCTACACGGAGGCGCCGGAAACCTTCAGCGGATTAGCCAAACAGCGCTTTCGCTGGGCGTTCGGCACGATGCAATGCCTTTGGAAACACCGCGACCTGACCTGCAATCCGCGCTACGGCGCGCTGGGCCTGTTCAGCCTGCCCAGCATCTGGTTCTTCCAGATCTTTCTCGTCGCGGTGATGCCGTTTATTGATTTTGCGCTCATCCTCTCGCTGTTGCTCGGCAACGGCGCCGCCATCCTGCCGTACTTCATCGTTTTCGTGGGCATCGATGTCATCCTCGCTGTCGCCGCCTGCGCGCTGGAGCGCGAGCCGTTGTGGCGCGCTTGGATCATGGTGCCCATGCGCCTGATTTACCGGGTGCTGCTCAGCTACGTGATTTGGAAAGCGATCGGGCGCGCGCTCAGTGGCGCGCTGGTCGGCTGGGGCAAGCTGGAGCGGACGGCCGGGGTGGAGCGCGCGTTTCCGGCGAGCGACGATGTGGTCGCCGGCTCGTGACGCCCATGCGCCGCGGCGTTATCATCGTCCGGCTCACGGTCGTGCTGCTCGCGTTTTTTCTCGCCGCCTGCCCTGGCCCGCAGCTGCCGCCGAAGATCGAGCGATCGAACCGGGCGCGGGAACTCGTGGTGCCGGCGCAGGGTGCCTACAGCGGGGCGTATATCGACTTCGGCGAGCGGGAGGACAGCGTGACGCTGGAAGGGATCGAGGATTTTGAGAAGATGATCGGCCGGCGCCAGGCGATCGTGGCCTCCTCCAGTTATTGGGGCGAGCAGACCTTCCCGGCCGAGAACGTGCGCATCGTGGCGCGCAGCGGCGCGGTGCCGTTGATCTTCTGGTCACCGTGGGATCGTCCCTACAAGGAAAGCACGGGTCCGGACCAATATTCGCTGACAAACATCCTCGCGGGAAAACACGACGCCTACATCGATCGCTGGGCGGATCAGGCGCGTGAATTCGGCGAGCCGATGATCGTTTCCTTTGCAAATGAGCCCAATGGCAACTGGTTCCCATGGTCCGGCAGTTTTTACGGCGGCGGCCGCGTCATGCCCAACACGGAGCTGGAGGAGCCGCGCTACGAGGGTCCGGAATTGTTCAAACGCGCGTATCGTTACGTGGTCGACCGCGTGCGCGCCCGCGGAGCGCGCAATGTGAAATGGGTGCTGCACCTGATGAATTACCCGTACCCGACCGATCTTTGGAACCAGGCCGACCAGTATTATCCCGGGCCGGAATATTGTGACTGGCTTGGCCTGAGCATTTACGGGGCGCAATACACCAGCGATAAATGGGGCGCGTTCACGCCGCTCTTCGACTGGCCGTACCGGCAGCTGAGCCAGTTGGATCC
>JANMQT010000239.1:0-12897 GCA_031370675.1 Verrucomicrobiota bacterium | reverse complement strand
CGGTCGCGCCCGTGGCGGCGGCCGCTCCTCCGGTGCCGGGCGGCACCATCCCAGCCGTCGACAAGAAATCGATCGCCGTGCTGCCGTTCACGAACATGAGTCCTGAGGCGGAAAATTCCTTTTTCGCCGACGGAGTGCACGAAGACGTCATCACCAATCTCGCCAAGATTCGTGACTTGAAGGTCATCTCGCGCACATCGGTCATGCCTTATCGGGCGGGCGATCGGAATTTGAGAAAGATCGCGGCCGAACTGGGGGTCGCCACGGTGCTTGAGGGCAGCGTGCGGCGATCCGGCGGCAAAGTGCGCGTCACCGCCCAGCTCATCGACGCGGGCACCGATCAGCATTTGTGGGCGGAAACATACGACCGCGATCTGACCGACGTGTTCGCCATCCAAAGCGCGCTGGCGTCGGAGATTGCCACCGCCTTGAAGGCAAACCTGACGACGAATGAGCGGGCGCTGATTGCGGATCGTCCGACCCAGGATCAAGAAGCCTATGATTCTTACCAGCGAGCAAATGCGTTGACGAGTGATCGCGACTCTTTGGACGCGCGCAACAATTTGGAGCAGGCCATCAAGCTTTACGAGCAAGCCATTGCAAGGGATCCGTCTTTCGCCCTCGCCTACGTTGGACTCTCACTCGCGAACGGCTGGCTCTATTGGTTCAGCAACCTGGATCCGACACCGGAGCGCCTGGCTCGACAAAAGGCCGCACTAGACGGGGCGATTCGGCTTGTCCCGGATCGCCCGGAGACGCGCCTGGCCAAGGGCGCGTTCCTGTACATCGGGGTGAGAGACCTTCCCAAGGCGCTGCTGGAATTCGAGGCGGCGGAACAGGGCCTGCCAAACGACGCGGTCCTGCAATCCTTCCTCGCCTTCGCGAACCGTCGACTCGGCCGCTGGGAGAAAGCTTTGTCCCATCTGGAACGGTCCATTGCGTTGAACCCGCGCGGGAGAGTTGCCTATTCCTCCCTCGTTGACACGCTGTTCTACATGCGCCGTTACGCCGCCGCTCGCGACGTCGCCGCCGGTGCGCTGGCCGTATTTCCGGAAGATCGAAGTTTGCAACTGACCGTGGCGCAGGCGCAATTCGAGATCGATGGGGACCGGGCTGCATATCTCGCCCGCTGGCGAAAGCTGCCGCGTGCCTCGTACGATCCGCACGGCATCCAGACCGCATTTGAACTGGCCATGCTGGAGGGAAATCTCGAGGCCGCGGACCGCGCATTGAGCGACGAACGTCTCACCGTCATGACCTCCTCGGGGGGTGTCGAGGTCGAACCGAGGGTAATCAATCGAGCTTGGATCGCGTTTCTGCGCGGCCGGCCTGAGGAGGCGCGAACATTTGCCGATGAGGCGAGGGCCTACCTCAGCCAGCGGAGTTGGAATGCACGGCAGCAACCACTGGTCGACGTGGCAATGGGTCAGGCCCACGCCCTCGCCGGGCGCCGGGAGGAGGCGTTGGCCAGCGCGCGGGCGGGACTCGCCGCCATCGGAGATCGAGACAGGCTCGACCGGTCCATCGTGGTGCAGGGCGTCGGGCGGATTTATATTGTGCTGGGGATGAAAGATGAGGCCTTTGTCAGCCTCAAGGAAATGGTCGAGGGACCGGCCCCGATGAATCCCCGGGAAATCCGGTACGATGCAGTTTGGTCCCGGCTAAAGGACGACCCACGTTTCCAGGAAATCCTGAAGTCGGCCCGGCCCCTGTGAGGGACCAGGAAATGGTTATGCGTTACGGTTTTCGGGTTATGCGTCAGGAGCGGTCCAGCCCGGCAGCGTTTCCTCGCGGAGGCGCGCGCCGCGGCGCAATTGCATCATTCGAATGTCGCCGGCGTCGATCAACTTCGCGCGGAGGGCGAGGACATTTACGAGGCGATGGAGTTCGTCGAGGGTGAAACCGTCGAGTCGGCCATCAAGCGATGAGCGAAAACCACGATCAACGGAAGCTCGCCGCCATCATGTTCACGGACATGGTGGGCTTCAGCGCGCTCTCGCAGCGCGACGAGGCCCTCGCGCTGGAGCTGCTCGCGGAGCATCGTGGCTTGTTGCGCGAAATTGTCCCGCGGCATGGCGGACGCGAGGTGAAGACGATGGGTGACGGTTTTCTCTTTGAGTTCAGCAGCGCGCTGGCCGCGGTACAGAGCGCCCTGGAAATGCAGCGCCGCCTGCACGACCGAAACCAAGCGCTGCCGGCCCGGCGACACGTGCAAATCCGGCTTGGCATTCATGTTGGCGACGTGGTCGCGAGCGACGGCGACATCCACGGCGACGGCGTGAATCTTGCCGCGCGGCTTGAGCCACTGGCGGCGCCGGGCGGGGTGTGTGTCAGCCAGGCGGTCTACGAACAGGTGCGGAACAAAGTCGACGTAGGCTTCGTCAGCCTGGGCGAGACCGGCCTCAAGAATATTGCACTGCCGGTGCAAGTGCACAGCATGGTGATGCCGTGGGGCACCGGCACGCCCACGATCGCCAGACGGAGAAAGTCGTCATCGATAAAATGGGCCGTCGCGGGCGCGCTGGTGCTCGCGGGCCTGATCCTCGCGTATTGGGGTCCGTGGCGGAAATCATCCGCCTCGCCTGCGGTCGCCGTGCCCGGCGCGGTTCCTGGTGTTGTCACCACGCCGCCGGCCGACGCCAAGTCGGTGGCCGTACTCGCCTTCACGAATCTCAGCGACGACAAACGGAACGAGTACTTCTCCGACGGCGTCAGCGAGGAATTACTCAACGTGCTGGCGAAGGTGCCAGGTTTGAAAGTCTCGGCGCGAACCTCGGCCTTTCATTTCAAAGGGAAGGATACCCCCATTCCGGAAATCGCGCGACAACTCGGCGTGGCGTACGTGGTGGAGGGCAGCGTACGCACCTCCGGCTCGCGCGTGCGCATCACCGCGCAGCTCATCAAGGCGTCGGACGGTTTTCACGTGTGGTCGGACAATTTCGATCGTGAACTGAGGGATGTCCTCGCCATTCAGGACGAGATCGCGGGCCTGATCGCGAAGAACCTCCAGCTCAAGCTCGGCGCTGGCAACGTGGCGGGAGCGGGCGCGACCAACGTCGAGGCGCTGCAGCTTTATCTTGAGGCCCGGCGGGAATGGAATTACCGCACGAGGGAGGGATTCATTCGCGCGGAAGAACTGTTGCGCCGCGCGTTGCAGCTGGAGCCGGACTTCGCCCGGGCGCATGCGGCACTGGCCGACGTGTGGATCACGGGGGCCGGCACCTTTGAAGCCAATGCGGAAACCTACGGTTGGCGCAATTCCGCGACGGTGCAAAAAGCGATTGCCCGCGCCGAACTCGCCATTTCGTTGGATCCGCAATCCGCCGAAGCCTATGCCGCGTTGGGCGGCGCGGTCGGGTACCGCAGCCTCGCCGACGGCATTCGCGCTCTTCGCCGCGCGGTGGAACTCAATCCCAATTACGCGTCCGCCCGCCAATGGCTGGGCTTGCTTCTCGCGTGCGACGGCTGGCTTGAGGAGGGTCTCGCCCACTTGCAGAAGGCCACGGAGTTGGATCCGCTATCGCACCGAATCCTGGACTCCTATGCCACGGTGCTCGTGGATGCGGGGCGCACCGGGGATGCCCTGATGGCCTGTGAACGCGCGCTGGCAATCCAACCGGGGGCCGTCCAGGCGACGATGGTGAAGGCGAGCGCGCTGGCGGGCCTGGGGCGCGCCGAGGAGGCGATTCCCCTCGCGCTCGAGGCCGCCTCGAAGAAGCCGAGCTATTCGTCGGCGGCGATGCGAGTCCTCGTGGCGGCCCGTCGTCCGGAGCAACTGCGCCGGTTCGTGGACGGGGCGGGCGGGGACGTCGACCCGCAGTTCCGGTTCAACAGCCTGCTGGCCTTTGGCCGCTACGACGAGGCCTTGACCTCGGCAAAACTCGATGACTTCGACGTGGGACTGGCGGACAACCTGCTCTTTGACCCGTTCTACGATCCCGTGCGAAGCGATTCGCGCTTCCAGAAGATCCTGGCCGACCTAGGACTCGCGGCAGCCAATGTCCGCGCGCAGGCCTGGCGAAAGGCAAACCCAACGGTGATCTCCGAACGAAAATGAGCGGCACGTCCGAACAACGCAAACTCGCCGCCATTATGTTTACCGATTTGGTTGGCTATCGCGCGCTCTCGCAGCGCCGGGCTTTCAGGACGTGCTCGTCCACCTCGGCCTTGGGAAGGAATATCAGACCGGCCGCGAAAGCCTGGCGCGGATGCTAAATCAGCCGGACGCAGGAAATCCCGTTCCAAAATGAGCATTGCGCACAAGGCCTCTCCCCCTTTGTCCTCCTCGTTCCCCAGCATGGAACGTCCCGTCCAACGCGAGCTGGTCGCCATCACGATCATCGAAATTTTCGGCTACAACGCACTGTCAACACAGCTGCCATGAGGTCCGGCGGGCGACGTACCGAGTCATGAGTTACAAGACATCCAGCCTCACGAGCCTCGCTCTCCCCTGACGGCCAAGTGATAACCCGTAATCGGTAACCTCTCCATGCCTGACGACGCCATCTACGCTCCGTTTTCGATCGCGCGCCGCGAGGACGGCACGGCCGTCGAGCTGGGCCGCGGCGCGATGGGCATCACCTACAAGGCCACGGACACCCAGCTTGGCAGGACGGTGGCGTTAAAGGTGATCAACGCGACCTACCTGGGCGATCCCGTGGCGCGGCAGCGCTTTCTGGCCGAAGCGCGGGCGGCGGCGCAGTTGCATCACTCCAACGTGGCCGGCGTGTACCAGCTGCGCGCGGAGGGCGAGGACATCTTTTACGCGATGGAGTTCGTGGAGGGCGAGACCATTGAGGCGTATGTGAAGCGTCGCGGACCGCTGCCGTCGCGCCTCGCGTTGCGCATCATCCTGCAGGCGTCCCAGGGCCTTGCCGCCGCCAATGAACGCGGGCTGATTCATCGGGATATCAAGCCGGCCAATCTGATGCTCGCGCGGGCGCCCGCGCCGGCGGGCGAGGGGATCGAGCATGAGGAGGAGGACGGATTGCTCGTGAAAGTGATCGACTTTGGCCTCGCGAAAACGGTGACCGGCGCCGATTCGGCCTGCGGACTCACCGGAGGCAGCGTCGTAGGGTCGCCGCACTTCATGAGTCCGGAGCAAATCTCCCTTGAGGCAGGGCACTCGCTGGATAGCCGCTGCGATATCTACAGCCTGGGCGTGACGCTTTGGTATTTGCTGTTGGGCCGGCCGCCGTTTGAGGGACCACAATTCCAGATCCTCAGCCAGCATCTGCAGAAGCGACCCCCGTTGGAGTTGTTGAGCGAGGCGGGCGTCCCGGTCGAGATCGTCACCTTGATTGGCTCGATGCTCGCGAAGGACCGCGAGGAGCGTCCGGCGAATCATCCGGTGCTGATCGCGGCCTTGAAGAAATTGCTGCGTTCAGGGGGAGCGACCACCTCAGCGGGAACGCCGCCAGTGGGAGACGAGGCGACCGCCGACGTCACGGTGGTCATGCCAATGGTACCCAAGATGGCGCCAACAACCGTTGAGCCAACAACTCGCAGGCCTCGGCGCAGCCCGGCCTGGATCATTGCAGCTGTGCTGGCCGCGCTGCTGCTCGCTGGCGGGTGGTATGCGCGCCGCAGGTCGGTGTCACCGACGGCAGTCGAAACGCGCGAGCTGAGCGAAGCGGCCAAACTTTCCAGACGCGCGCAGGAAATCCTTGAAACGTTGACCTACACACGCGCGGAGCTCACCGTCGCGGAGGACTTGAGCCGCCGGGCGACGGAACTGGATCCGTCGCTGCCGTTCGCGTGGTCCGTGCGGTCGCGCATCCAGGCGGCGTATTTGCTGCGTTGGTGGGATACCAGCGAGAAGCGGCGGCAGGATACGGAGACTTTCGCAAAGCGCACCCTCGCGCTCGATCCGAATGATACCGGGGCGCTCTTCGCGCTGAGTCGCGTGTTGCTCTTGCAAGGCGCTCCGAAGCAGGCCGAGGAACTCTTGCGCCGGGCCCTGGTGCTGCGACCTGAAGACAACTCGGCTCGTCGCAGCCTTGCGAGCGCCTTGGGGGATCAGGGCAGGAGGGACGAACAAAGGGCGGAATTGCAGGAAGTGTTGCGTCGCAACCCGCAGGATCCACTGGCCCACTATGACATGTCTCTGGCGCTGCTGTTCTCGGAACCCTTCGATCTCGACGGAGCCTTCCGGGAGGTTAATGCCGCGCTGGCGATTCAGCCCTTTTCGGCGGCACGACTGCATAAAATCCGGTTGCTGGCGGTGACCGGCGATCTGGCCGCGATGCGAGCCGAGTTGGACCAGATTCCGTCGATTGACCGGGGAGAGGAGCGGACGGTCTACGTCGCGATGTGGGTCGCGTTGCTGGAAGGCAACTGGGCGAAAGTCCTCGAGGCATCCGCCCTGACCGCGAAAAACTACTTTGAGGATCAAATCGTCGCCGGCCCGAAAGGCTGGCTTACTGCGCTCGCCTACACGATCGCCGCAAAGGAGAATCTGGCGCGGGGGGAGTGGCAGAGCGTCGAAACCCTCCTGCGGCAGCGCCTGCGGGATCGACCGACCGATTTGGTTGAGCAGGGCAGGCTCGCGGTAACGCTCGCGTGGCTCGGTCGGAACGAAGAAGCGGCGCGGGAAATGGCGCCGGTCGAAGCGGCCGCCACAGAGGGCGGGGATGGCCGGCTAATCCGCTTGGTGGCGCAATTCTACGCGGCGCAAGGCAACGGCGCAAAGGCCGCGCCCGGGATCCGGCAAACCATCCGGACCAGAAGCTTGATTAGTGGTGTGCTGCTTTCACGGGATCCATTTTGGATGAAATTGCGGGGTCAACCGGAGTTCGAAGCGCTCGTTCTGGAAATGACCCCGATCGCCGCCCGGTCCGAACCGCGCGCGCCCGCCGTCGACACGAACCGCAAGTCGGTCGCGGTCCTGCCGTTTGTGAGCATGAGCGCGGATAAGAACGACGAATATCTGAGCGATGGCATGACCGAGGAACTGCTCAACATGCTGGCCAAGGTGAAAGGCCTGCGCGTGCCGGGACGGACATCGTCTTTCGCCTTCAAGGGCCGGAACGAAGACGGCATCTTCCGGAAGGTTGGTGAGGAACTCCAGGTCAAGACGGTCCTGGAAGGCAGCGTGCGAAAGGCCGGCGATAAGCTCCGCATCACCGCGCAGCTCATCAACGTGGCGGACGGATATCATTTGTGGTCGGAAACCTACGACGGCGACATGAAGGACATTCTTGCCGTCCAAAGCGACGTGGCGAAACGCGTGGTCCGGGCGTTGCAGGTCCAGCTCGGCGTCGACGAAGAGAAGGTGCTGGCGAAGACTCCGACGCAGAATCCGGAGGCCTACCGCCTTTACCTACTGGGCCGCTATCACTCCGCCAAGTTCACCCGGGAAGGCTGGGCTAACGCGATCCGCTACTTCGAGCACGCGCTGCAGATTGATCCCCGTTTTGTGCTGGCCTACTGCGGACTGGCGGATACCTACGGCTGGTGTGGGGGACAAATCATGCCGGGTCGCGAGGCGTGGGCCAGGGAGAAGGAGCTGGCGCTCAAGGCGCTCGCGCTCGATCCGAAATTGGCTGAGGCGCATCTCTCGCTGGCCACCGCGCTCTTCAGCACGCGTGACTACACCGGCTCAGTGCAGTCGCTCGAGCGGGCGCTGGCCTTGGATCCCGGGCTGGCGCTGGCCTACGATCAATATGGCTGGACCCTCCTGGGTTTGGGTCGACCCGGCGATTCGGTCGCGAAGGAGCGGAAGGCGCTGGAATAGGATCCGCTGAATCCGTTGCTGAATACTGACCTGGGCCTCTTTCTGCAAATGGCGAGACGTTACGACGAAGCCATCGTGGAGCTGCGCAAGACCCTGGAGTTGGACAACAGCAACGCGCTGGCCCATGTCCAACTGGGCTGGAGTCTGCTTTGGAAGGGCCAGAGGGCCGAAGCCCTCGCAGAATTCACGAAGGCGACAACCCTGGACGATCTCCCATGGTATTTGGGCAGTCTTGGCTATGCGTATGCCGCGACCGGGGATCGAGGCGGGGCCGAACAGATTCTGCGCGATCTGGATGAGTTGGCGAAGGCCCGCTATGTATCACCGGCAGCCCGCGCCGCGGTTTATCTGGGACTGGGCAAAAAGGACAAGGCCTTGGACTGGCTGGAAAAAGCGCTGGCCGATGAAGATCCGATCCTCTGGTGGTATCAGAGTGATCAACTTTACGACAGCGTCCGGAACGATCCTCGCTTTCAGGCGATCGCCAAGAAAGCGGAACGGCAGCCATGAGTGACAGCAACGACCAACGCAAGCTTGCCGCCATCATGTTCACGGACATGGTCGGCTACAGCGCCCTCTCACAGCGCGACGAGGCGCTCGCGCTGGATTTGCTCGAGGAGCACCGGCACCTCGTGCGCGACATTGTGCCGCGCCACCGCGGACGCGAAGTAAAGACAATCGGGGATGGCTTTCTGCTTGAATTTTACAGCGCGCTGGCCGCAGTGCAGTGCGCGGTGGAAATTCAGCAGGCGCTGCACGAGCGCAACCACTCGGGCCCGGGTGAGCGGCGGGTACTGCTTCGGATCGGGATTCATACGGGCGACGTGGTGCAACGCGACGGCGACATTCACGGCGACGGCGTGAACATCGCGGCGCGACTCGAACCGCTCGCAGTCGGGGGCGGGATCTGCGTATCCGAGGACGTGGCGCGGGCGGTGCGCAACAAGCTGCCGTATTCCCTGGCGCCGCTTGGCCCCGCCGAGTTAAAGAATATCGATCTGCCCGTTTCGGTCTTTCGCGTCGTGCTGCCATGGGACGCGAGCGCTCCAATCGTGCCGGCGGCCGCGGTGATGACGAGTCCGGCCGCGCCGGCCAAGAGCGTAGCCGTGTTGGCGTTCGCGAATCTCAGCGCCGATCGCGACAACGAGTATTTCTCCGACGGCATCAGCGAGGAACTCTTGAATGTACTCGCAAAGATTCCCGAGTTGAAAGTCTCGGCGCGCACCTCCGCCTTCTTTTTCAAGGGCAAACAGGTACCGATTTCCGAGATTGCCCAACAACTAGGGGTCGCGTTCGTCGTCGAAGGCAGCGTCCGGAAGGCCGGCGATCGCCTGCGCATCACGGCGCAGCTGATCAACGCGGCGGACGGATTTCACGTCTGGTCCGACACCTTTGATCGTGACGCGAGGGATGTCTTCGCAGTGCAGGATGAAATCGCTGGGCTGATCGCGCGGAACTTGTCGCTCAAGCTGACCGCTTCGCCCGTCCCGGCGCTGCCCGTGAATCCGGAGGCGCACCGGCTCCTGCAGGAAGGCCGGCACTTCCTGACGCTGCGCAGCGAGACTGGATTCGCGAAGGCGAATGATGCGCTCACGCGCGCGGTGGGAATCGACCCGCAGTTCGCGCCGGCGCAGGCGGCTTTGGCGGAACTTTATTTGCTTCAATCGGCATTCCATGGCGTCAGCAGCGGAGGATTTTCTCAAAGCGACAATGCGCGGGCGCTCGAACAAGTCGCGCTGGCGATGCGACTCGACCCGAACCTGGCTGAGCCGTACGCCGTCAAGGCGATGATCCTTACGACCGAGCGGCGAGTGGCGGAGGCTGAGGCGCTCTTTCAACAGGCCTTTCGCCTCAATCCTAACCACGCTATTGCGCACCATTGGCATGCCAACTTGCTTTTGTTCCAAGGCCGGATTGACGAGGGTCTCGCTGAACTAGAGCAAGCCCTCCGTCTCAATCCGCTGTCGTATATCACGCTCTATACCTACGGCGCCTACTTGGGCTACGCCGGCCGGCTGGATGAATCACTGGTGTTTCTCGAACGCGCCGCGGCGCTGCGGGAGAACGTCTCCCCCTTTGGCCAGAGCGAGCTGGCGCTCGTCCTTTTGCGGCTTGGCAGAAAGGATGAGGCGCTCGCGATCGCACGCGCGGTCTTGCAGTCGCCGCTCTCGGCCAATCAATCGTGGGCGGGGGGTGACGCAGTCTACGTTCTTCGCCAGGCGGGTTTCATGGAGGAGGCCAGCCGCTTTGGAAGCGAACTGATGGCCGCGCTTCCAGCCGAAAGTTACCTGCGTGGACATATTCTTTGCGCGCTCGGTCGTTTTGACGAGGGCCTTTTGCACCTCGGGAATTCGACCTTCATTATGATGACCCGCATTGCCTGGCTCCCCATTTTGGATCCGGTCCGCGACACGCCGGGTTGCAAGAAACTCATCGAAAAACTGGGGATGGTCGAGGAATACGCGGTCGCGCGCGCGACCCTGGCGCGCATGGAGGCGACCCGGAAGGACTCGGCCATCCCTCGTTGCATGGTCGACGTCCGGCGCATTTCATCGTAAGGGATTCGTGCGTCCATGCCTGACGATTCCGCCTACGCTCCATTCGTCATCGCGCGCCGCGAAGACGGCACCCGCGTCGAGCTTGGGCGCGGGGCGATGGGCATCACCTACCAGGCCACTGACACGCAGCTCGGACGGACGGTGGCGTTGAAAGTGATTAACGCGACGTATCTGGGCGATCCGATCGCGCGGCAGCGTTTTCTCGCGGAGGCCCGGGCCGCGGCGCAGTTGCACCACTCCAACGTGGCGGGCGTCTTTCATTTACGCGCCGACGGGGACGATATTTTCTACGCGATGGAGTTCGTGGAAGGGGAGACGGTCGAGTCGTACGTCAAACGCCGCGGACCGCTGCCATCGCGACTCGCGCTGCGCATCATTTTGCAGGCGGCGCAAGGATTGGCGGCCGCCAATGAACGCGGCTTGATTCACCGCGACATCAAGCCGGCCAACCTGATGCTGGCGCGACCGCCCGCGCCGGCCGGCGAGGGGATGGAACACGAGGAGGAGGACGGCCTGTTGTTGAAGGTGATCGATTTCGGCCTTGCCAAGAGTGTGAGTGGGAATGACTCCGGCGGCGGACTCACGGGCGGCAGCGTGGTCGGGACGCCTTACTATATGAGCCCGGAGCAAATCTCCCCGGAGGCTGGCGTCGCGTTGGATTGTCGCAGTGACATTTACAGCCTCGGCGTCACACTTTGGTATTTGCTGGCGGGTCGGGCGCCGTTTGAAGGTTCGCAATTTCAAATCCTCAGCCAGCACCTGCAGAAGCGTCCGCCGCTGGAGCAGCTGAGCGACGCCGGCGTGCCCGCGGACGTCGTGGCGCTGATCGGCTCGATGCTTGCCAAGGATCGCGGCGAGCGGCCGGCAAATTATTCATTGCTGATCGCCGCACTGAAAAAAATTCTGCGGGGCGGCGGTTCCACCACGTTTGCAGCGGCGCCGCGACCGGAGGACGGCGACGCCACAATCGTGATCTCGTCATCCCCGCGACTTTCGACAAGCCAAGTTTCGCCCCAGCAGGTGCCGGCGAGTGCCGCCGGTGGCGCTCGTCCGCCTTGGCTGATTCCGGTCGCGTTGGGCGCGGCCGCGATCGTGGCGCTGGCGATCTGGCAGCCGTGGCGAAGTGCGGTCCTGCCCGCGGACGGCAAGCCGCCGGAAGCCGCGATGCTGAATGCGCAACTGTCGGAACCCCGCCGCCTGGCGGATCAGGCGCGTGCGCTGCTGATCAAGCCCGGGGGTGGCGCGAGCAAATATGAGACCGCGGCGCTGTTGTGCGATCGGGCGCTGGCCTTGGATCCGACTGATGCGGACATCTGGGCGATCGCAAGCCAGGTCGACACGAAGACCGCGTATCACTCGTTTGATCGATCGGAGAAGCGCCTCGAGAGCGCGCGGAACAAGGCGGCCAGGGCGCTGAACCTGGCGCCCAATTCCTTCGAGGCCCGCCTCGCGCAGGCTGCCTACCTGTCCTATTTGACGGAACCACCCATTTCCAGCCAGGCCGAGCCGGTGTTGCGAGCTCTGCGCGACGAGAGTCCGCGGGATTTCCGGGTCCATGATGCGCTGGGGGTCCTCCTGCGGACCCAAGGCCGTCTGGTGGAGGCGGTGGCGAGCTTTGAGGATGCCGCGAAATTGCCGGGCGGCGCGGCGGGCGGATTGATTCAGAAGGCGTGGGCCCTTTTTCGCCTGCGCCGCTATGCTGAATGCGAGGAGGCTCTTGATCAATCCATCGCGATCGAGCCGCTGGCGGGCAGCATTTCACTCAAGATTTTCCTCGAACTGAGCTGGCACGGCGACCCCGACCGTGCGCTGTCCACATTGCGGAAGCTCCCGGCTTCCGAGGCGCTGGAGGACGTTGGGGTCGCCGCAGCCATCCGGCTTTACACCTGGCGGCGCGAGCCGGCCGAATTGTTGAAATTGATGGCAACCGTACCGCGGGACTGGGTCACTTGGTCGGTCTGGGGACCGAAAGCCGCGCTGACGGGGGACGCCAACGCCGAGTTGAAGAGGACGGCGGCGGCCCGGGCCGACTGGCAGAGTGCACTGGCCTTGACCGACCAGCGGCTGGCCGCCACACCGAACGACCGCAATCTGCTGGAGTGGAAAGCGTACTTGCAAGCATCGCTCGGCGAAACCGGGAAGGCGGCCGAAACGTGGGAGCGTGCCCGGCAGATTCCGAAAACAAATATCGCCTTGTTCTCGATCGAAAGGATTCAGCGTTTGGCTTCGCCGGACGCGATTATCGACGAGCTTGAACGACGAACGAAAGTTACCAGTGATGCCTTGGAGCGCGGCGAGCCGGTGATCGATGGGGTCATCAGCGCGGCCGATCTGCGGCTGAATCCAGCCTGGGATCAAGTGCGCGGATTGCAGCGCTTCCAGTCCCTGCAAGCGAGGCTTGAGGGCGACCCGCGCTTCGCGCCGAAGACGAAGGCGACGGACCCCCGCACCTCGTCCGCCATCGATCCGAAGTCCGTCGCCGTGCTCGCGTTTGAGAACTTGAGCGACGACAAATCGAATGAGTATTTTTCCGACGGCATCAGCGAGGAGCTGTTGACCGTGTTGCAAAAAATTCCGGGACTGCGCGTGGCCGCGCGAACGTCG
>JANMQT010000217.1:0-3170 GCA_031370675.1 Verrucomicrobiota bacterium | reverse complement strand
GAAGATGCCCTCCATGATCACATAGAAACCCACGAGGTTCTTGATGAATTTCTGAATGCCCTCGAGGCTGTCGGTCGTGAAGTTCGGATTCGCCAGATCCGCGGTGAGGGTCATCTCGAACGCGTCCTTGTCGTAGATGCTGTTGACCTCGTGGTACATGTTGAAGACCTCGCGCTGGTCGAGCGAGAGCGACTCCACGATGTAATGGAAGGTGTGCGTGTGGATGGCCTCCTCGAAGGCCTGGCGCAGCAGGTACTGCCGGCATTCCGGATTCGTGACGTGCTTGAAGACCGCCAGCACGATGTTGTTGCCGACGAGCGACTCGGCGGTCGAGAAGAAGCCGAGATTGCGCATGATGACGCGGCGTTCATCCGGCGTCAGCCGGTTGGATTTCCAGAGCTCGACATCGCGCTGCATGGGCACCTCGGTGGGCATCCAATGGTTGGCGCAGCCGTTGAGGTAATGCTCCCAGGCCCACTGATATTTCAGCGGCATGAGCTGGTTCACATCGACCGACTGGCAGTTGATGAGGCGTTTGTCCTCCGGATTGATGCGCTTGCTCAAATCGTGGAGGGTCGGGCGTTCGCCCGTGACATTACAGCAGGACATATACAGCTAGATTCCTTGGATGGGTTAGGTGACGGACGGGGGAGAGGAAAGGAGGTTACTGGCAGGCTTCGCATGTGGGATCGAGCACGCTGCAGGCCGCGACATTGGTCATGTCAGTGGCCGCCACGGTGGCCGTGACGACCGCGGGTGCATCCACGGGCGCCGCGGGCGTGGTGGGATCCCGATCGAGCTTGATGTTCGCGGACGCGCTCTTGTGCTTCATCCAGCGCGGCTGCATCCCGCGCTTGTTGATGTCGAGCGTGGACTTCTCGATCTGCGTGGCGGCGAGCGTGCGCAGGTAATAGGTGGTCTTCAGGCCCTTGCGCCAGCCCAGCAGGTACATGTCGTTCAACTTCCGGCCGTTCGGCGCGGCCATGTAGAGGTTGAGCGACTGGCCCATGTCGATCCATTTCTGCCGCCGGCTCGCGCATTCGATCAGCCAATGCGTATCGATCTGGAAGGCCGTGCGGAACGTCTCCTTGATGTCGTCGGGGATGCGCTCGATTTCGCCGAGTTCGCCGTCGAAATACTTGAGATCATTGACCATCTCGTCGTCCCACAACTGGCGCGCCTTGAGCGCCTCGATCAGATAATCGTTGATGGTCGTGAAATCGCCCGAGAGATTCGCCTTCACGAACAGGTTCTTGTACATCGGCTCGATCGACTGGCTGACGCCGACGATGTTCGAGATCGTGGCGGTGGGCGCGATGGCCATGCAATTTGAGTTGCGCATGCCGTGCGCCTTGATCGCCTCGCGCACCCGGGCCCAGTCCATCGTGATGGAACGATCCACGTCCACGTTGCCGCCGCGCTCCCGCAAGAGCAGATCGGCGCTGTCGTAGGGCAGCAGCCCGCGATCCCACTTCGAGCCGCGGAAGCTCTGGTAGGCACCGCGCTCGCGCGCCAGCTCCGTGCTCGCGAGGATGGCGAAATATGAAATCGCCTCCATTGAGCGATCGGCGAATTCCACCGCGGCCGCGCTCGCGTAGCCGATGCCGAGCTTGTAAAGCGCGTCCTGGAAACCCATCAGGCCCAGGCCGACGGGGCGGTGCTTGAGGTTGGCGTTCCGCGCCTCGGGGATGGGGTAGTAATTGATGTCGATGACGTTATCCAGCATCCGCATGGCGGTGCGAATCGTGTCGCCGAGCAGCGCTTGATCGATGCCGTCCGCCGTGACGTGCGCGGCGAGATTGACCGAACCCAGGTTGCAGACCGCCACCTCGTCCACCGAGGTGTTGAGCAGGATCTCGGTGCAGAGGTTTGATGAATGCACCACGCCCATGTGATCCTGCGGCGAGCAGATGTTCGACGGATCCTTGAACGTGATCCACGGATGCCCGGTCTCGAAGAGCAGCGTGAGCATCTTGCGCCAGAGCGTGACCGCCTCGACGCGGCGGAAATGCTTGAGCTCGCCGCGATCGGCCATGGCCTCATATTCGGTGTAACGCTCCTCGAAGGCGCGGCCGTAGAGATCATGCAGGTCCGGCACGTCCGCCGGGCTGAAAAGCGTCCACGGGCCGCAGTCCGCCACGCGCTTCATGAACAAATCGGGAATCCAATTCGCCGTGTTCATGTCATGGGTGCGGCGGCGCTCGTCGCCGGTGTTCTTGCGCAGCTCAAGGAAGTCCTCGATGTCGAGGTGCCAGGTCTCGAGGTACGCGCACATCGCGCCCTTGCGCTTGCCGCCCTGGTTCACCGCCACGGCCGTGTCGTTGGCCACCTTAAGGAAGGGCACCACGCCCTGGCTCTCGCCGTTCGTGCCGCGGATCAGCGTCCCGGTCGCGCGCACATTGGTCCAGTCGTTGCCCAGACCGCCCGCCCACTTGGAGAGCTTGGCGTCGTCGGAGATGACCTTGAAAATATGGTCCAGGTCGTCCATCACAGTGCTCAGGTAGCACGAGGAAAGCTGCGGATGAAGCGTGCCGCTGTTGAAGAGTGTCGGCGTGCTCGAGGTGAACCGGAACGTCGAAAGCAACTCGTAGAATTCGATCGCCTTGTCGTTTTTCGCGTCTCCTTCCACGATGGCCAGGCCCATTGCCACACGCATCCAGAAGAATTGCGGGACCTCGAAGCGCCGGCCCCGATGGTGCAGCAGGTAGCGGTCGTACACCGTCTGGATGCCCATGTACTGGAACTGCCGGTCGCGTTCCGGCTTCATCGCCGCGGAGAGTCGTGGGAGGTCGAAGTTCAGAAGGCTGGAATCCAGCCGGCCAACCTCCACGCCGAATTCGATGTGCTGGGCGAAGCGCTCCCGGTGCGCCTGGGCCACGTTCGTGGGATCGATGTTCGTGGTCGTAAAGACCTCGCGGTAAATCGCGTTCAACAGCAGGCGCGCGGAGACGTAGCTGTACGTGGGGTCGCGCTCGACCCGCGCCTTCGCGGCGAAGAGCATGGCCTTCTCGACCTCGTGCAATTGCAGACCGTCATACACGTTGCGCAGGGTTTCCTCCGCGAGCTCGCGCCAGTCGCAGATCGCCTCGTAGCCCGCGCACGCGCGGATCAATTCCCGGCGGATTTCCTGCACGTCGAGCGGCTGCTGCGTGCCGTCCGGCAGCGTCACG
>JANMQT010000200.1:0-16506 GCA_031370675.1 Verrucomicrobiota bacterium | reverse complement strand
GTTCACCGACGCCCGGATGGTCGGCGTCGCCACTCCGGCCGCCGGCGAATTCCGAAACGTCACGTCCGGCGTGTACGTCATCGGCAAACAGGCGGTGATCTTCACGATCCTGTCCAACAACACCACCAGCCCGGATTTCCTAGCGGCGATCGATCTAATCGCCGGAGGAATTTCCGTGGCGCCCGCCGGCGGTTGATCGACGCGGCGAAACCCCGCCAGGGTCCGCGCGCGTTCCACCGGTGCGGAGGGCCCGCCGCGACACGATCATGCATCTCGAGTTCGTTCCGCTTCTGCGCGTGCAACGCGAGCTGTACGGTCTTCCGCGCGGCCCGGAGCGCTTTCGCGAGTATCTGCAAACGATGATCGATCCCGACACGCGCGATCTGCGCCTGCCTCTCGCCGCGATGAATCCGATGGCCAAGGATCACGTGCCGGCCCTGCTCGACGACTTGCTCGGTCTTGACGTGGAGCACACCGCCGCGCGCGCCGTGGCGGAAGTCGCGGCGCAGCTCACGGAAGCTCCCGGCTCCTTCAAGGTCGCGCTGGTGCTGGCCGACGATGCGCTGGGTGGTTGGACCAACCGGACGACGACCGACTTCAGCCATCGGTTCGAGGACCACGCGCTGCTCAAGCGCGGATGGATCACCGGAATCCTTTGGACCGGTGACAAACCCTCACGCGAGATCGTGCGGGATGAAATCTCGATGTGCATTTTTCGCGTCGACCATATCCGGCGACACGGGTCGGCGCGCACGCTGCGCGAGATGCTGGCCCAGGAAGGGCGGGTGATGGTCGCGGCCGGCGCCCTGGGACCGACACTCGCGCCCGACGAACTCAACAACACGCGCGAGGTCATTCGGCCGTACCTGGACTCGACCGACCGGGCCATCATCGTAGCGTGTCTGTTCGGACATAACGCGGCCGTCGCGCTTGGGTACGCGGGCCAGGGACTCAGCGCCAACGCTGGGCTAGCGCTGGCGCGGAATGACGCCCAAACGAACGCCATTCCGGCGTGACGCCCGCGTGTCCCCCCGACAAACTGGGCCTCCACTTCCCATCCAATGAGCACAAAACTTCCCGCTGTCGGTTCCGTCACCTGGACCGATCTCACCGTTCGCGACGCCACTGCCGCGAGCGCATTCTATTCCGCCGTGGTGGGCTGGAAGGGCGTGTCGCTCGACATGGGCGGCTACAACGACTTCTGCATGAATGAGCCGAAGTCCGGCAAGACCGCGGCGGGCGTCTGCCACGCGCGCGGTTTCAACGCGGACCTTCCGCCGCAATGGTTGATTTACATCACGGTCGGCGATCTCAACGCCAGCCTGCGGCAATGCCGGAAACTCGGCGGCAAGGTGCTGCGCAAGACGCGTTCCCTCGGCGCTGGGCGCTACACCGTCATCCAGGATCCCGCCGGCGCAGTCGCAGCGCTGTTCGAGCCGCAGCGTCCGGCAGCCAAGGCAAAAAAATAGCCGGGCGATTCGCCACACGGTCGCATCCACGATCATGACGTATGTTGCCGCGTTGGTCGTGGTCGGAGTGCTGACCACGCTCGCGCTGTTTCATTTTTTCTGGGCCGTCGGCGGCGGTCGTGGATTCGGCGCGGCGATTCCCGAAGCCAACGGAAAACCGCTTTTCTCCGCGCCCCCGATCGCGACGGCGTTGGTGGGCTGCGCTTTGTTGGCGGCCGCGGCGATCGTGCTGGGTCGGGTCGGACTATGGGGCGCCGCGTGGCCGCCGTGGATTTTCCATTTCGGCACCTGGGGAATGGCCGGCGCGTTTTTTTTCCGCGCCGTCGGTGATTTCCGCTATGCGGGCCTCTTTCGCCGGGTGCGCGGCACACCTTTCGCGCGTTGGGATGCGCGGCTTTTCACGCCGCTCTGCCTGATCCTCAGCGCGCTGTTGCTGCTGGTGGCCCGGGCCCAGGGCCTCGCCTGACCTGCAGGTCGCCCCGCCAGCTGGCGGGGTGCCAAACCCTGCCGTTCGGCGTCAGCCTGCGAGCGTGGCGACGGATGGCTGAGCCTCGCCGACGCAAAGCGGATTTGCTTTCCGCGGGCGCGGCCATCGGGTTAAATGGTGTTCGGTTATACGCCCATGAATGTCCGGTTTGCTCTTCCCGCTGTCGGACTTCTGCTGGGCGTTTGGGCGACGCTCGCGCAGGCGCCCACGGGGGAAGACTTCACCCAGAACCCGGACAGCTTTCTCGTCCCGCCGCCGGAAGCGGTGTGCAATGCGCTGGCCAAGGTTCCGAACATAGACTTTGCGAAGCTGGCCGCGCAGGGTGCCGCCCCATCCGATCCGCAAAAAATCAAAAGCCTCTCCCCCACCGTGAAGGCCGTGCACCTCGGCGTGCGGGCGGCCGACGCGTACGTCGCGGTGCAGGCGAAGGATGTGGCCGCGTTCCGCCGGGCGAGCGATTCGATCCAGGTGCTCTCGCTAGAGTTCGCGCTGAACGACACGATGTTTCGCAAGATCACCACTGCAAACAAGATGGCGGAAGGCGCGCGTTGGAATGATTTGCGCGTCGTGCTCGAGACCTTTCGGGGCGACGTTCTGCGTGAGCTAAAGCTCAATCGCAACCAGGACGCGGTGACGCTGGCGACGCTGGGTGGCTGGCTGCGCGGCCTGCAGCTTTCAACCATGGCGCTGACCAGCAGCTATCAGGCCGACGCTTCGCGCCTGCTGCGCCAGCCCGCGCTGGTGGCCCATCTCCGGCGCCGTGTGAATGCGCTCGGCCCGGACAGCAAGGACGAGCGCTTCGTCGAGCTTCTCAGCGAGCGGATGGATGAAATCCGGAAGCTCACCGAGGGCCAGCCTACCGCGCCCCTCAAGCCCGAGGAGGTAAAACGGCTGAACACCATCGCCAACGAATTGATGGTGGCGCTTTAGCTTTAGCCGCGGCACCGGCCTCTGGGTTCCGGAACCGTCTCAACGCAACCGTCGGCAGTTTTCCCGGACCCAGTCGAGGTACTCGGGGAGGCCCGAATCGACGGAGACCGCGACTATTTCGGGCGTTTCATACGGGTGCAACTCGCGCAGGCGCTTTTGCAGGTGCGCGCAGGCGTTGCGCGAGACCTTGAGCAGCGCCAGCACCTCGACCTCGTCGCGCACCTCGCCCTGCCAGCGATAGATTGACCGAACCGGGGCCAGAATATTGCCACAGGCGATCGCCCGCTCCTCGACCAGTAACCCGATCACTTCCCGAGCTTTGTCCTCGGTGGGAAAGGTGGAAAAAACGAGCATCATAGGCCAGGTGGGAACCCATTCTCCATCGACGGACGGAAGCGGGGCAAGCGGCGTTCCCGTCATGGGTGAGCCACCCGGGCGGTCATTTTCCAAGAAAAAGTGCCGCATGGACTAAAAGGTGCTTGCTATCCAGCCACTTTCGCGTCTTTACCTAGCTTCGCACTTTCCTCCCTGACCAGCCGCCCCCATGAGCGCCCCGACCCTCGGCCAGAAACTTCGCGAAACCCGCGAGGCCCGGGGCTTTACGATTGAGGATGCCGCTCGAGCCACCAAGATCCGGGCCATTCGCCTCGCCGAGATCGAGCACGACGTTTATTCAAACTGCCCGAGCATCGCCTACGCCCGAGGCTTCGTGATCATCTACGGGGAATTTCTCGGTGTGGAAGTCGCACCTCACCTCGCTGAATTCGATGTCTCGAGCACGGTCGGCCTTGATGACTATCAATATCTCAGCCACAAGCCGATGGTGAAAGTGCAGAAGGAGGGCCGCCGCATCGAGCAACGCAGCGGCGCCCACCGCAAGTTCGCCGCGCTCTCGGTCGCCGCGATCATCGTTTTCCTCGCCGTGTTCGGTTACGTCGTGTTCGTCAATTTCAAACGCCTGGGAGATTTGGACCGTCTCGCCGCCCGACAAAACGGAACTCTTCCCGCGGACGCGCAAACTCCGGATGCCGTCAATCCGCCGATGGCGCTGGCCGCGGCGCAACCGATCGATCAAGCGATGGCGCTGCCCCCCGTGGAAGCTCCCGCCGTGAACGCGAAGGTGGAGGTGATTCCCCCGCGCGCCACCGCGCCGCAAGTTTTTGTCCGGGGAACCACGCAGGGACTTCGAAACAATGTGATCCACTCACCGCCTCAGCCGCGGCCGGATCCCCTCCAGCCGTAGGAGCAAGCGTGTGGTCGCGCCGCAGCGCGACGATCAAACGCCGGCGGACGGAGGACCCTTCGAGACGAACACCATCGCGGGGCGCAGCAGCCGCTCGCGCAGCTTATAGCCTTTTCGCACCTGCGCGCACACACGTCCCTCGGGTTCGTCGCTTTCCTGCTGCCCGAGCGCCTGATGCAGGTTGGGATCGAACGGCTGACCAATCGCGTCGATCGGTTCGACCCCTTGCTCTTTGAGGAAATCCGCCATCTGTTTGTAGACGAGCTCGAATCCGTTCACGATCGATCCGGCGCCCTTGTGCTTGCGCGCCTCGGTCAGGCCGAGCTCGAAGCTGTCGAACACCGGCAACAGGCGCTCGAGCAGCGAACCGTTGGCGTACCGAATGGCCTCCTCCTTCTCGCGCAGCAGGCGCTTGCGCGTGTTGTCGAAATCTGCGCGCGCGCGCAGCGTGCTGTCGCGCATCTGCGCCACCTCCTCGACCAGTTTCGCGACCTCGGATCCGAAGTCCACAGCGGGATCGGTGTCATGCGAGGGCAGGCCCGATCCGGCCGCCATCGCCGCCGCGCGTTCCACCGCGATCTGGGCGGAAGTTTTCACCGCGGCGGAAGACGCTTCGGACGGGGTCATCAACTCGGATTCGTGGGCGGAGGGTCGATTGGGTTTACTCATGTCTTCGAAATGGCTATCAGCGTGATGTCGTCGTGCTGCGGGTGGCCGCCGACAAAAGTTTGCAGTTCATCCGTCAGGCGCTGGAGCACGGCGGCCGGCCCCTCGTGGGCGCTCTCGCGGATGGCTTGCATCACGTTGTCGAGACCGTATTCCGCGCCCGCGGAGTCCAGCGCTTCCGACACTCCATCGGTGTAGAGCACAAGACAATCGCCTTTCTCCAACTTGACGGAAAGATCCTGCAAAACCCTGTCGAAAACGCCGCCGCTGTCAATCCCCAGGGCCATCCCCGGCGGGCGCACGGCGGTCACCGTTTTCTCCCTCGCCACGTAAAGCAGCGGGGCATCGTGACCCCCGCGCGCGAGCGTCATGCTTCCAGTGACGTGGTTCACCACGACGTAGGCCGCGCTGATAAACATGTCCTCCTTGATGTCCGGAAACAACTGGCGGTTCACGGCGCGCAGGACTTCCGCGGGCGAGGGTTGACCGCGCGCCGCACCGCGCAGCACGCTGCGGCACATCGCCATGATGAGCGAGGCGGGAATGCCCTTGCCGGAAACGTCGGCGATGGCCACCCCGATGCGATCGTCATCCACCACCACGTAGTCGAAATAGTCCCCGCTCACGCTGCTGGCGGGCAGGTTCATGCCGGCGATGGCGAAGCCGGGAATTTCCGGCGACCCGCTCGGCAGCAGAATCCGCTGGATATCGCGCGCGACCTGCAGGTCATGGTCGAGCCGCTTCTTGTCGTGCGCCTCGGCGAACATGATGGCGCTGTAGAGGGCAAAGGCCGATTGCTCGGCGATGGCCTTGAAGACGGTTTGATCCGCCTCCTGGAAGAGCGGATCGCCGGCCTGGTTGGCCACCGCCAGCACGCCGAGATTTTGCCCCGCGTAGTGCAACGGCATGGCGAGCGTCAAACGTCCCGCGGGCTCCGGCGCCCCGAAATCGCTCCCGACCACCACGGGCACAGGCAACGCCACCGAGGTCCACGCCTGCCCGATGACTCCCTCGCCCGCGCGGACGTGATGCAGTCGAAAATAACTCTCGCCCGTCTGCGTGGTGGTTTGCCCGCCGAGATTAGCCGGGACCGCGACGAGGGGCGGGCAACCCTTGGTGATGAACATCGGCGCCAGCAGCGCGCCTGACTTATCGGCCAGGTAGAGCGCGCCGCCCCTCGCCTCGAGGATCTTCACGGCGCCCTCCACGATGCGGCGATGCAATTCCGCGGGGCGAAGATCGCCGCTAAACGCCTCGCCGAGTTCGTGCAGGAAATCGAAAACGCGGCGCTCCTCCGTGCGCAGATGGTCGCGCTGTGAGCGCAACGATCCGATTTTGCGCTTCATCCGGCGGGTGACGTAGAACAGATACGCCGCCCAGGCGGCGAGCGCCGCGAAGAGCACGAGCAACCATCCCGGAAATTCCCCAAAGGCCAGGGTCGCGAGCGTCCCGGCGGGGAATCCTCCGTCGAGACACGGTGCCGTGGGTGCAATCATGTTCCGCGATTCGATCGGCTCAGCGCACGGAGCGGCTGGCCGCAACCGCCGCCCGCCGGCCAACAACGTGGGCTTGGCGCGTCATCGGCATTCAATTCGCGCTCGTCGCGATGTCCTGGCGATGGAGGTTATCCTTGAGGTATTCGAGCACGTCCTTGAATTTTCCGGTGTTGTTCCCGTCCGCATCGCACAAGGCCTCGTGCGCGTTCAACATCGTCTGTGTGACCTCGCGCTTGTCGACGCTGTTGTGCGCAGCCATCGGTTCGGCGCTCGTTTCGCAAGGGATCGTGATCGGGCCGCTTTCCAGCGCGATCAAATGATCCAGCCCGAGACCCGTGAGCAGTTCGGCGTTGCGCACGTTGGGATTCACCACCCGCAACCGGCCCTGGCCCAGTTCGCGCAACCGCAGCGCGATTCCCGTCATCGTGCCCATGAAGGTCGAGTCCATCACCGGACACTCGGCGAGGTCGACGGAAAAGTCGCGATGCCCGCGATTGATCATCTCCTTGGCGAACTCCTTGAGTCCGGGGCTGTTCTGGAACGTCCCTTTTCCCCGCACCCGCACCCAGACGGCCTTCTGGGCGAAGCCGACGGAAATGGATGAACCGGCGATCATCGGAATGACGAGAAACTCAACTCCGTAAGTAACGGAGGACCCCCCGCGCTGTCAAACCATCGCGGCTCGGCGGGACTTCACCAAGTCAGGAGGGGCGAAGGAACGAACGGCACAATCCGATCATCAGGATCACCCAGACGGCAGCGGCAAACGCAAAGAACACGGGCGGGATCCAGTACAACGTTGACAGCCGGGATGCCTCCGCAACCAGAAATGTCCCGGAGGCATAAACGGCGGGTGAAAACACCACGGGCCAATATTGCGCGTCATAGCGAAGCGGCACTTTCCGCACGGCATGCCGCCAGACGCCCCCGATGCACAGGATGGGCAACCACCAGGTCGCAATCGACCAGCTCAGGACAATGAATGTTTCCAGGCGAGGCGACGCCAGCTTTACGCCTGCCACGACAATGATCGCAAATCCACCCATGTTGATCCAATTGGTCGCCACGAGTTGCTCCGCACTCATCGGCACGAAAAGCCAGCGATAGAGCACCGCCGCCAGCACCAGCAGATTGAGCAGCAAGCCGAGCAGAAACCCACCGAGCAACGCGGTGTCCAGGAGCCGGCTTGAATGCGTGCTGACGTGCGTTCCGAGCGCGACCGTGGCTTCCAGAGCCGCGCCCGGCAGGAACCACGCGGGGCCAATCACCGCGGCAAAGTCCGGCTTGTCCGCGCGAACGGTGACCCCTACGACAAAGCAGGAAATCAGCACGACCCACAGCGCGGTCGAAAAGATCCAGATGGGTGTGACGGCTTCGGGCCAGGGGGCGACCACGCATACCTGCAGGCCGAAGATGCTGGTCGCGAGCACGGCGAGAAAAAACGACGGCCCGCGTCCCGCGTGGGTGAAATCGTCGACCATTTCCCGGGGCCCCCTCAGCGTCCTGACCACCGTCGCACCCCACGCGAGCGCGAGGAGTCCGACGTTGAGCCAGAAAAGCAGCAGCGCCACGCGCGGCAGGCCGATCAAATTGGCCGTCAGCGATAATCCGCCGGTGCCGAGCACGACGGAGAACATCGCGGGTGAGAGCGACGCCGGGGAGAGGGCGGGGTTGGACATGCGAATTGAGGACCTGATCTAACGACAATGGTGCAGGAAGGCAGCGAATTTCGCTCGATGCGCGCCGGGGCTTTGTTCAGCTTCACGAAATCATGCGCCTCGTCCTGCAACGTGTCTCCCGCGCGGCGGTGTCGATCGACGGTGGTCCGCCGCGTGCGATCGGCCGCGGATACGTGCTGCTTCTCGGGGTCACGCACGACGACACCAGGGCGGACGCCGACTGGCTCGCCGCGAAGATTCCGGTCCTTCGTCTGTTCCCGGACGACGAGGGGAAAATGAATCGCACACTGATCGAGCTGGGTGGCGAGGCGCTCGTGGTCAGTCAGTTCACGCTCTTCGGTTCGATTCGCAAGGGGACGCGTCCGTCCTTCACGGAGGCCGCCGAGCCCGGTCACGCGCGCGCTTTGTATGATCATTTTGTGACGACTTTGTCGAGCCTGCTGCCGTGTCCGGTGGTGACCGGAGAATTCGGCGCCCACATGGACGTGGAGCTCGTCTACGACGGCCCCGTCACGCTGCTGCTCGACACGGCCGGCAAGCAGCTTCCCGCGCCGCATTGACCAGGTTCGTCGTAGGCTAGGAACCTCAGGCCCTTGAAATCAAAAGGCCGCCGCAGTTTCCCGGGGCGGCCTCTTGAATGAAACGGATACGGCTCCTACTTCGCGTCCGCCAGCGCGGCCTGGGCGGCGGCGAGGCGGGCGACCGGCACCCGGAACGGACTGCAACTCACATAGGCCAGGCCCAGCTGGTGGCAAAACTTCACGCTGTCGGGATCGCCGCCGTGCTCGCCGCAAATGCCGAGTTTGATGTCCGGCCGCGTCTTGCGGCCCTTCGCCGTCGCGATCCTCATCAACTCGCCCACGCCGGTCTGATCGATCGTGGCGAACGGATTCTTCTTCACGATTTCGAGCTCCGCGTACTGCGGCAGGAACGTGCCGCTGTCATCGCGGCTCATGCCCAGCGCAGTCTGGGTCAGGTCGTTCGTGCCAAAGCTGAAGAACTCCGCGGTCTCCGCAATCTCATCGGCCGTCAACGCGCCGCGCGGGATCTCGATCATGGTGCCGACGAGGTACTTCAACTTCACCTTCTGCTCGGCCATCACCGCTTTGGCGACCGCGTTCACGACTTCGATCTGCAAATCGAATTCCTTCTTGAAGCCGACCAGCGGAATCATGATCTCCGGATGGCACTTGATGCCCTCGTTCTGCACCAGCGCCGCCGCTTCGAATACGGCGCGTGCCTGCATCGCGCTGATTTCGGGGAAGCTGATGCCCAGGCGGCAGCCGCGATGACCCAGCATCGGATTGAACTCGTGCAGGGACTTCACGCGCTGCGCGAGGTGCTTCGGGTCCATCCCGATCTTCTTCGCGAGCTCCTGCTGGGATTTCTCATCGTGTGGCAGAAATTCATGCAGCGGCGGATCGAGGAAGCGAATCGTGGCGGGCAGGCCCTTGAGGACGCGGAAGATGCCCGCGAAGTCCTCGCGCTGGTACGGCAGGAGCTTGGCCAGCGCCTTCTCGCGCTCCGGCATGGTCTCCGCGAGGATCATCTCGCGCATCGCGTCGATGCGGTCGCCTTCGAAGAACATGTGCTCGGTGCGCGTAAGACCGATGCCGACCGCGCCAAACGCGAGCGCGTGCTGCGTCTGCTCGGGATTGTCGGCGTTCGTGCGCACGTCCATCCGCGTGACCCTGGCGCACCAATCCATCAGCTTCGCGAAGTTCCGGTACGTGCGGCTCTGCTTCGCCTCCGCATCGCCGTGGACCAGCGCCTGGATGATCTCCGACGGCGCGGTCGGCAATTCCTCGGCGTAAACCGTGCCGCTGGTGCCATCGATCGAGATGCTGTCGCCTTCCTTCCACGAGCGGTCCCCCACGGTGACCGTCTTCGCGTGATAGTCGATGACGAGCGCGGCCGCGCCGCAGACGCAGACCTTGCCCATCTGGCGGGCGACGAGCGCGGCGTGGGAACTGACGCCGCCCTTCGCGGTGAGAATGCCCTCGGCGGCGATCATGCCGCGCAAGTCCTCGGGCGAGGTTTCATTCCGGACGAGCAGCACCTTCTCCCCCTTCGCCGCGGCCGTGGCCGCGCGGTCGGCATTCAAGTAAATCTTGCCGGTCGCCGCACCGGGGCCCGCGGGCAGTCCCGTCGCGATCACGGTCGCTTTCTGCAGCGCCTTGCGATCGAAGACCGGCGCCAGGACCTGGTCGAGCTGATCCGCGGGCACCCGCTTGATGGCGGTTTTCCAGTCGATCAGCTTCTCGTCGACCATCTCCACCGCGAACCGCACCGCGGCGACGCCCGTGCGCTTTCCATTGCGGGTCTGCAGCATGAAGAGCTGGCCCTCCTGAATGGTGAATTCGAAATCCTGCACGTCCTTGAAGTGCGACTCGAGTGTCTTGCGCACCTGTTCCAGCTCGGCAAAGGCCTTCGGCTGCAGCGCCTCGAGCTTGGCCACCGCATCGGGCGTGCGCACCCCAGCGACCACGTCCTCGCCTTGCGCGTTCATGAGGAACTCGCCGTAAAACACCTTTTCGCCCGTGGCCGGATCGCGCGTGAATGCGACACCCGAGCCGGAATTTTCGCCGGTGTTGCCGAAGACCATCGCCTGGACGTTGACCGCCGTGCCCCATTCCGACGGAATGTTGTACTTCCGGCGATAGACGATGGCGCGGTCGTTCATCCACGAACCAAACACCGCGCTCACCGCTCCCTTGAGCTGGTCCCAAGCGCTGTTCGGAAAATTGTGGCCGGTGCGATCCTTCACGAGCGCCTTGAAACGCTTCACGAGGTCCCTGAGGTCGCCGGTCGTCAGCTTGGTGTCCTCGATCTCGTGGTTGCCGTAGCGCTCGTCCTTCAGGTGGCCGATGACGGATTCAAAGGGATCATGATCCTCGTGCGGCGCCTTTTGCACACCGAGGACGACGTCCCCGTACATCTGGATGAAGCGGCGGTAGCAATCCCAGGCGAACCGCTCGTTCTTCGTCGCCTTCGCCACGGCCTGCACGGTTTCATCGTTGAGTCCGAGATTGAGAATGGTGTCCATCATGCCCGGCATCGAATCGCGGGCGCCCGACCGCACGGCCACGAGAAGTGGCATCGCCTTTGTGTCGCCGAACTTCGTGCCCATGATCGACTCCATGTTTGCGACCCCGGCCTCGATCTGCGCCTGGAGCGACTTCGGATAGGTGCGCTTGTTCGCGTAATAGTAGGTGCAGACCTCGGTGGTGATGGTGAAGCCGGGGGGCACCGGCAGGCCGATGCGCGTCATCTCCGCGAGGTTGGCGCCCTTGCCGCCGAGCAGCGCCTTCATCGAACCGTTGCCGTCCGTCTTCTTCTTTCCGAAAACATAGACGTACATGCCCGACTTCGCCGGCTTGGCAGCGGTCGCCCCCTTGGTCTTCGCTTTCTTCGCGGATTTCTTCAGCGCCTTCTTCGAGGTCTTCGCCGCGGCTGGCTTGGGGGATTTCAGGGCGGCTTTCGCGGCCTTCTTCGCCGCTTTGGCGGCTTTCTTCTGGGATTTCTTCTTGGACATGAATGCGGGACGGATTGGGGTTGGGAAACGGGGACGCCGCCAGGCGGAGCCGGCGGGATTTCGACAGTAAGCGCCTGCCCGTGAAACGCAAAAAGCGAAAATCCGCTATGTCCTTGCCGCCATGGGGATGACCGCCGGCCGGGCGTCGCCGCATCCACCGCTCCCCCGTTTTGCGGGGAATAAGCGTGCGTGCGGTGCGTCTAACGGGTGCTGACGCGACGCCTTTGGCACGCAATCATCATGAGATTCGACTCGCTTTTCACCCGGGACCCCGGCCAGGATGCGAGACTGCGAATCTCCCCTTCGCGTCCCGCCCCACCCCCACTTTTTGCCGCCGCGCGATGAAGCGCCGGTGCGGCCCAGATTTTTGCCGACCCGCCCGCGCCATTGCGCGGGTCCGGACCGTCAAAAAACCAGAACAACCCAACAACCAAACGACCGTTAGCATATGAGCAAGACGAACAAATCCCTCATCCTCGGCGCCGCGATGGCGGGCCTTATCCTCGGTTCCGCGCCCGTCCAGGCCGCTCAGTCCACGCCCACCGACGCGGGCTATGTCGCGACGAAGGCCGACGAAAAGAAGGACGTCCATTCCTGCAAGGGCAAGAACTCCTGCAAAGGCAATGGCGGCTGCAAGTCCGGCGACAACGGCTGCAAAGGCAAGAACTCCTGCAAGGGCAAGGGCGGCTGCAATACTGCCCCCGCGAAGTAATTCGACCCTTGGTTGATCACGATCCGCGCCGGCATACGTGCCGGCGCGGAATTTTTCTCCACCCCTCATGCCCGCCAATCCGTTCAACAATTTCACCAGTTACGGCATCGGCATCGGCCTGCGCATCCCGCACTACCGCCACATCCTCGAGCAAAAACCGGTGGTCGACTGGTTCGAGATCATCTCGGAAAATTTCATGGTCGACGGCGGCCGCCCGCTCGAGGTCCTCGACCGGATCCTGGAGCAATACCGCGTCGTCCAGCACGGCGTCTCGATGTACTTCGGCAACGCCGACCGTCCGAGCCGCGAGCACCTCAAGCGGCTGAAGACGCTGGTGAAACGCACCAAGACGCCCTGGCTTTCCGACCATCTTTGCTGGGGTAGTGTGGATGGGCGCTACACGCACGACCTGCTGCCCATGCCCTACACCTTCGCCTCAGCGCGCACGACCGCGAAAAATATCCGCGAGGTGCGCGATTATCTCGAAACCCCGATCTGCGTCGAAAACGTCAGCAGCTACGCCGAGTTCCACGCGTCCAACATGACCGAGTGGGAGTTCCTCAGCGAGGTCGTCGAGCTGGCTGACTGCGGAATTCTGCTCGACGTGAACAACATCTACGTCTCGTCGCGCAACCACGATTTCAACCCATACGATTACGTCAATGGCGTGCCGCATCATCGCGTCGGCCAAATCCACATCGCGGGTCACACCAAGTTCGAGAAGTACATCCTCGACACGCACGATCACCCGGTCCTCGACCCGGTGTGGAAGCTCTACGACCACGCCGTCCGCCTCAGCGGACACACCGCCACGCTTCTCGAATGGGACGCGCACATCCCCTCCTTCCATGAAGTCCACGACGAAGCGCTCAAAGCGAACCAGTACCTCGGCGAAGTCGAAGCCGCGGAAAAAGCCGGCGCGGTCGCCGCGCGCCGTTAAGTCGGAGACGGACCTGCGGCAGTTGCAACGGTTGATGACCGGCGTGCTCTTCACGCCGCTCACGCCCGGCAACCACATGCGCCGGCGGTACGGCGCCCGCCCGATGCGCCAGGTGGTGGAATCTTTCATCAAGCCGAACGACCGGCTGACGTCCTTCGAACGGCTCGAGCTCTACAACCGGCAGTACTGGTTTCGCGTCCTGGACAGCTTGTACGATGATTTTCCCGGGCTGCGCGCAGTCCTCGGGGAAGCCGCGTTCATGCGCCTCGCCGAGGCTTACCTCGTGAAGCATCCGTCGACTTCGTTCTCCATGCGCAACCTGGGACACGCGCTCGAGAAGTTCGTTCGGGCCCGGCCCAAATTCGCGGGCCGGCGGCTGACGCTCACCCTCGACATCGTTCGCCTGGAGTGGGCGCAGATTGAGGCGTTCGACAACGAAGCCATGTCCGCGCTGACGTCCGATGATTTCCTCGACACTCCGCTCGATCGCCTGCGGGTTCGGCTCCAGCCCCACGTCATCCTCCTATCGGCCGCGTATCCGGTCGACCTACTGATCCTGGCCGCCAAGCGGGCCGACGCCGGACTGCGGGGCGAGGCGAGCAATGCGATGGAAGAAGCGCCGGAGCACACGCCGCAAGCCGCGATTCCACTGCCCAAGCGCGAGCCTATCTTCCTCGCCGTTCACCGGCACGACAACACGGTCTACTTCAAGCGCCTGGAGCCGGAGGCTTTTGCCATCGTCTGCGCATTGCGGGACGGGGCCACCGTCGAGGCCGCCTGCGCCAGGGCGCTGCGTCGCGCGGATCCCGCGATCGATTGGGCCTCCAAGGTCCGAGAATGGTTTTCCAATTGGGCTCAACTGGGCTGGTTTTGCCGGCGGAAAGCATGAAACGACTGGCTCTCGTTTTGGTCTTGGTCTGCGCCTCGCTCCACGCGGCGGAGCCGGCGCTGAAATGGGAGGGATGGTCGCCCGCCGCCTTCGCCCGGGCGAAACAGGAGAAGCGGTTTGTTATTCTCGACCTCCACGCTGTCTGGTGCCACTGGTGCCACGTGATGGACGAGACCACGTACAAGGATCCGCGCGTGCTCAAACTTCTGGCGGAGAAATACGTCACCGTCGGGGTTGACCAGGATACGCGACCGGATCTTTCAAACCGGTATGAAGACTACGGCTGGCCGGCGACGATTGTCTTTGACGGTGACGGCAATGAGATCGTCAAGCGCCGCGGTTATCTTCCGCCGGACCAGATGGCGTCGATGTTACAGGCGATTATCGATGACCCCTCGCCCGGTCCCTCGGTGCGGGAAGAGAAACCGGTCACGTATACGGCCGACGCGGTCATTTCGCCGGAGCGACGTGGCGAACTGGAGAAAGCTGTCGTCGCCGGCTACGACCGCAAACTGAGCGGTTGGGGTGTCACGCAAAAATATCTCTACTGGGACGCAGTGGAGGTTTGCCTTGATCGCGCGGCCGCCGGCGACAAGGACGCGGAGAAAATGGCGCGCGACTCCATGCGTCGGCAGCTCCAGCTCATCGATCCAGTCTGGGGCGGCGTGTATCAGTACTCGGCCGAGGGCGATTGGAAGCATCCCCACTTCGAGAAGATCATGCAGACGCAGGCGCAGAATATGCGCATCTATGCGCGCATCTTCGCGCAATGGAAAAATCCGGCGGACCTCAAGGCGGCCCGGGATATCCAGCGGTTTGTCGCCACGTTCCTGACCTCACCGGAGGGAGCGTTTTACACGAGCATGGACGCCGACCTCAAGCCGGGCGTGCATGCCGAGGGGTATTTCAAACTGGGCGACGCCGCGCGGCGGAAGAAGGGTCTCCCGCGAATCGACCAACATATTTACGCGCGCGAAAACGGCTGGATGATCGAGGCGCTCGTCGCCCTGCATGACGCCACGGGTGATGCCGCGACGCTCGCCCAGGCAAAGCGGGCGGCGGAATGGATCCTGGCGAATCGCGCGCTCCCGGACCGCGGATTTCGGCACGATGAGGTGGATGCGGCTGGGCCTTTCCTCGGCGACACGCTCGCGATGGGCCGCGCCTTTCTGGCGTTGCACGCGGCGACGGGCGAGCGCGCGTGGCTGGAACGCGCGCAGCAGGCCGCGAATTTCATCGCGGCAAATTTCCGTGCATCGAGTGGGGCTGGTTTTGTGACGACCAAGGCCGGTAGCAATCCGCCTCCCCGGGCGCAGTTTGATGAGAACGTGGAAATGACGCGCTTTGCGAATTTGCTCTTTCACTACACGGGCAATGACGCTGACCGCGAAATGGCGGGCGTCGGGATGCGCTATCTTGCGACGCCCGACATTACGGCACCACGCCGTGCGTACGTCGCGGGCGTGCTGCTCGCGGCAACGGAATTCGGCGGTGAGCCGCTGCACGTAACGGTGGTCGGGCCCAAAGGTGACGCGGGGGTGAAGGCATTGGTTCAGGCGGCGCTGGCGGTTCCGAATGGCTACCGGCAGATCGAGCACTGGGATCCGGCGGCGGGCGAGGCCGCGGCAGGCGGGATCGAGTATCCGGTGTTGCCGAAGCCGGCGGCGTTTTTGTGCGCGAACGGAGCGTGCTCGCTGCCGCTCGAGACGCCCGAGGCGTTAAGGGCGCGGGTGGAGCGAAGCACCAAGCGATCGACGCCGTAGGGATTGCGTCGCCTCCTATCGGAATCGCACGGCGACTTCGTCGCTTGCGAAGTGATTGCTGAAGAATCGCGCGAACTCCCTCGTCTTGAAATCTGTTTCCTTCGGCTCGCTGTTGTTCAACACGAGCTGAAGAATGTAGCAGGCGAAGCAGAAGTTAACTGTGACAACTCCACGTTCCGAGCTGAACACGAGTCTAGCCCCGTACGTTGGCATGCAAGGCTTAAAGCTTAGCTCGTTCGGATCCGTCGAAAATTCATAACTCTTTTCCGAGACCACCAAGTTTCTCACGTATTGGAGTTCGTCAGCTGTTAACGCGATGCGCGCGGTTCGCTCCTCGAGCGTCGGCGACTTGTTCCACGACTGCTGATTGGGCTGGTCGTTGGGATCGCTCAATAGAACTGCCCAGCCACTTGTGGCGTAACGAACCGCGGACACAACTTCCGGACCAATGACGTTCTTTTCAGCAAACGCTTGTCGTCGCGGCGAAACCGCCCGTTTGGATTCCCAGCGATCGAGCCACGCGGGTAAGTGTTCGAGAAAAGGAAGGATTGCGACCGTCACAACGACCGCGGCAACCAAAAGGTAAAGAACCAACAACCACCTTCCTCGTCGCTTCATGGTCCGATGGTGCGCTGATTATGAACCCCAAACAAGTGCGGAGGCCGGCATCGAGGTAGGGACGACCGTCCCCGGTCGT
>JANMQT010000176.1:0-3661 GCA_031370675.1 Verrucomicrobiota bacterium | reverse complement strand
TGATCCGCTATCGCCCCGCTGACGCGGGAGAACAAAAGGCGCCCCGGACCACCGCTTAGCAAACCACTATTTAACGTGGCTCTTGAAGCGTTTGTCGCTAGGGCTCACTATTCCACACGCGGGGGGGGCCAGTGGCCAACGTCTTTTTGAGCTACGCGCGTGAGGACGAGGCTGCTGCCAAACAGCTTGCCGAAGGCATTGGCGGCGCAGGCCACGAAGTCTGGTGGGACCGTCATATCCAAGGCGGCTCGCGCTTTTCCACAGAGATAGATCGGGCGCTTAAGAGCGCCGAGGCCGTCGTGGTCCTGTGGTCGCCAGCCTCGGTCGAGTCGGCCTGGGTCCAAGACGAAGCCGCCGAAGGGCGCGATTCGGGCCGACTCGTTCCGGTGAGTCTGGCAGGCACCAGACCGCCACTGGGTTTTCGACAGTTTCACACGGTCGAACTGGGGAAGTTCAACGGCGCTGCGGGTGAGCTCAATGACTTGCTCGACGCAATTTCAAAGACGGCGGGCAGCAAAGCCTCCGAAACTGCAGCCTCCCAAGCCGCCGAGCACAAGGCGTCGCGCGGCGCGTCTGTCTGTGTACTGCCGTTCATCAACATGAGCGGCGATCCCGAGCAGGAATATTTCAGCGACGGGATCACTGAAGACATCATCACGGATTTGTCGAAGGTCTCGGCGTTGCTGGTGATCGCGCGGAATACGGCGTTCACCTTCAAGGGGCGAGTGATGGATGTGAAGGAGGTCGCGCGCTCGCTCGACGTCACGCATGTCCTCGAAGGCAGTGTGCGCAAGGTCGGGTCACGAGTCAGGATCACCGCACAGCTGATCGACAGCGCAACCGGCGGGCACGTCTGGGCTGATCGCTACGATCGTGATCTTACTGACATCTTCGCCATTCAGGACGAGATTTCCAAGGCGATCGTCGCCGCGCTGCGGGTCAAGCTGCTGCCGGAAGAGAAGAAAGCGATCGAGACTCGCGGAACCGCCAGCGTCGAGGCCTACAACCTCTACTTGATGGCACGGCAGCAGTGGACGGATGGAGGCATAGGCGACGTTCGCCGTCAGGAAACGATCGTTCGAATCTGTAACCAGGCCACCACGTTTGACCCGAACTATGCGCAGGCGTGGGGGTTGATGGCGCTGGCGCAGTCGCAGCTTCGCTTCTGGCACGGCAGGGACGTCGATCCCGAACCCGCCGTCGAACGTGCTCTCTCCATCAACCCCGATTTAGCCGAGGCGCACTGCGTCAGGGCGCACCTGCTCGAGGAACAGGGGCATCAGGCGGAGGCCACTGCTGAAATCGAAACCGCAGTTCGTCTCGACCCCGATTCATGGGAAGTGAACCGCGAGGCCGCGCGCCTGATCTTCCGCCAGCACCGCGCTGTCGACGCAATCCCTTTTTTCGAGAAGGCCGCGGCGCTAATGGAATCGGATTGGCACAACCCGTCGATGCTTATCACCTGCTATCGCGGCACCGGCGATGCCGTCCAGCTGAAACGCGTTGCGCAGCTGACCGTCGAGCGGACCGAAAGAGCCATAGCCAGGGACCCGTCGAACGCGGCGGTGCTCGCTTGCGGGGCGGGCGCATTGGCAATAATCGGTGAGGATCAGAGGGCTAGGGACTGGATCGATCGCGCGCTGCTGCTCGATCCCGACAACGGTCCGATGCGTTACAATCTTGCCTGTGCGCTAACCGCCGGTTTGAAGGATTTCGATCGAGCGCTCGACGTCCTCGGGCCATTTTTCGAGCAGGTCGACAGCACAACCCATATCAGGCATCTGGAAGCGGACTCTGACTTCGAGCTGCTGCGGGACGATCCCCGGTTCAAGCAAATGCTGTCCGACGCCAAAGAGCGTTTGGGGCTTGCCGGTTGAGATTACGCGAACCCCTGTGCCAACCACCAAGCCGAAAAAATGAATGTGACGAATAACTAACTAACCTCTGCGTTGGGTCGAAAGCGGACATAGATTGCCCTCAACAGGCGCACGGTATCAGAAGAGCTAATGTCCCAACGGGTCGAAAGCGGACATTCGGCTTATGTCCGGTTTGGGTGGAAAGCGGACATTAGTTTAGGTAGGAAACCTGAGCCGCTCGAGCAGAACCGCAAAACGCCTGTCCCCCCGGATGGGATCAAGGAATGGGTCGACCTTGAGATAAGCCAGCCCCGAATCCTTGGCGCGGACTGCGTCCCCAAGTTCGGCAAGGGCCCGATCCTTGTCACCCAGCTGGGCGTAGATCTCAGCAAACTGATAATTGAGGGTGACATCGACTCGCTCCTTCAATTTTGCCGTCAGACGTGCGGCTCCAGTAAGGTCGCCAGTCCGGGCTGCGAGAAGCGCGAGACGAGCCTCGCGAAGGGGGGTGTCGGCGCCAATCATGTCATATTCGGTTTTCGCCCGATCCGGCTTACCAAGCTGAAGAAAGGCATCGCCGACGGCGAAGTGTGCATATTGGAAGCGAGGCGCGAGACGCAGCGCGTTCTGTGCGGCTTCAATAGCCTGCGAATAGCGCCGCAAGTTGAAGAGCATCTCGGCCCTGTTCGCATACAGCTGAGCATTTAGCGGATCGAGTGCAATACCTCGATCAGAGGCCTGCGTTGCCTCGTTGGGAGTGCCCAGAAGTGCTAGGTTGCGAGACGCGTAGGCCAAAACGTCAGGGTCATTGGGCGAGAGTGCGAGCGCGATTTTCGTCTCTTGCAGAGCGCCTCGGAAATTAAGATGGCCTTGTGCATTGAAGGCCAGCACTGTGTGCGGGGAACCTAGGCCTGGGGCGATTGCTATCGCCTTTTGAGCAGCCGCTTCACCTTCCGCCAGTTGACTGTCCAGCTTGGTTGGCTCGCCGAAGGCTATCGCTAAGGTGGTGAAAGCAACCCCCCTTTCGACATAAGCATCGGCGTAATTGGGATCGAGTTGAATCGCGGCATCGGCCAGCGCAATTCTCTGGTGTAAGATATCCGCGGTGCCCTCGAGGCTTAACTTCCGAGACTGCAGGACAAGATCTTGCGCCGTGGCGTTCGCCGTCCCGCCGAGCGTCAGCGCAGCCGTCTTTGCCCTCCCCAGCGCGACACTGAGCGCCCCCGCCACCTGCTTGGCAATATCGGTCTGGATCTTGATCGCGTCGCCCGGCGCGCGGTCGTAGTTCTGCGCCCATTTCTCGACCCCGTCCTTGCCATTCACCAGCTGCGCGCCGACCCGAATTGTCTCGGGTGAACGGCGCACGCTGCCGGTCAGGATATTGGCGACCCCGAGCTTGGCTGCAGCTGCCGGGATCGCCAGGTCTTTAACCGCGTCGCACGAGGCCTTGCCGATGACCTGCATACCGACCCGCGACAGTGCGCCGCGCAACTCCTCAGCGATCCCGTCGGAGAAGTAAGCCTGGCCCGGGTCACCCGACATGTTGGAAAAGCTCATAACCGCAATCCTGTTCGACGCCGCAGCGGCGCCCGGCTTGAGCAGCGCCCAGCCGCCGACACCGGCGACAGCCAGCGCGCTGACTCCGCCGACCATTACCGTCCGCCGCGATAGCTTCGGCTGGGTGATCGCTGCCAAGCTAGCCACCGGCGCGTCGCCCGTCAGATGCAGCTTGACCGCGTCGACCAGCGCCTGAAACCGCGGATCGGTGCGCCGGCCTTTCCAGCCGACGAAGTTAATCACTTGGA
>JANMQT010000145.1:0-4730 GCA_031370675.1 Verrucomicrobiota bacterium | reverse complement strand
GGCGCGTAACTCGTCCAGCCGCCCGCGGCGGCTCCGCCCGGGACGAAGAAGCTGTAGATCATCAGGAAGCCGGAAAACAGCCAGAGCCAGAACGACAGGGCGTTGAAGAACGGGAACGCCATGTCCGGCGCGCCGATCTGCAGCGGGATGAGATAATTCCCGAAGACGCCGACGAGCAGCGGCATGACCACGAAGAACACCATGATCGTGGCGTGCATCGTCAGCAGCATGTTGTACATGCCCGGCTGGATCACGCCGTCCACCACCATCGAGGAAGGCAGCAGGTATTGCAGCAGTGGCACCGGTGAATCCGGGAAGGCGATCTTGTAACGGACGCCCAGCGCCAGGGCGCCACCGACCAGCAGGAAGAAGAGCGAGCACACGAGATACTGCTTCGCGATCATCTTGTGATCGTGCGACCAGATGTACGTGCGGAAGAAGCTCGGGTGATGATGCCCGTCGTGGTGGCCGTGGGCCTCGGTTTCAACAACGGAATGGGGTGCAGCCAGCGTTTGCATCGGATCGAATGAAGTTGGGTTTACGAATGAAAGACTTTCCTACTTGGCGGCCACCGCGGCGGGCGGCGCATCAACGGGCGGCGGCGGGAGGGACGCCGCATTCTTCTGCAGCTTCTGCATGAGGGCGGCCTTGCTCTTCTCGGCCACGAGCTTGTCGTATTCGTCCTGGGTCACGATGTTGATCTTGGCCTTCATGTTGTAGTGCCCCGAGCCGCAGAGCTGGCTGCAGGCGAGCTCAAACGTGCCCGTCTGGGTCGCCTCAAACCAGACCCAGTCGATCTCGCGCCCCGGCACCGTGTCCTGATACATGCGGAACACTGGCACGTAGAACGCGTGAATCACGTCGAGCGAGCGGAGGATGATGTTCACATTCCGGCCGACCGGAATCGTGAGCACGCCTTCGCTCTGAAAATCATCGTTCCCGGCTGCGTCGCCCTCGGTCAGGCCAAACCAGTTGTCCTTGCTGAGGTTCGCCTGGCTGAATTCGCCGAGCTTGCCGTCGCGCCCGGGGTTGCGGATGTGCCAGCCGTATTGGTAGGCGACGATGTCGATCTTGAGCGAGTCCGCCGGCGCCGGGGCGCGCAGCTCCCGGTTCCACAGTCGGTTGCTGTAAACCCCGAGCACGATGAAAATGAGCGCCGGCAGGGTCGTCCAGATGATCTCGAGCCGGTTGTTCCCGTGGCTGTAATGCGCGGGCACGCCTCGCTTCCGCCGGTACTTGATGATGAAATAGAGGAAAACGGACTGGGTGAGGACGAAGACGGCAAACGTCAGCCAGAAGATGAGATAAAACAGGTGATCGATCTTTTCACCACCCTTCGTCACCACCTCGGGAATCCACCAGAGATTGGTGTCGCGAATCCCGGCCGAGACGACCGGGACAAAAGCCATCAGGAACAAACACGCCAGGAGAATCCAGGCGGGACGGAGCGAGCGTTTCATCGGAGGATTGGGGCGAAAAATATTCTGGCGGAAGGGTGGTCCTATTTCGGCGCGGGCGCGGCGGGCGCCGGAGGCGGAGTGGCACCGGCGGCTGGGGTCGCACCGGCGGCTGGGGTCGCACCGGCGGCGGGCGCGGTGGGGGCGGCAGCGGGGACGTTGGGGGCGGCGGCGGGGGCCGCGGGGGCCGCGGCGGCGGCGCCACCCAGGTTGAGAATCGACGCATCCGGCGGCATCGCCAGCAACTGCGCCTGCGTCCAGGGGTTGCCCAGTTGCGATTTTGTCTTTTCGCGGATTGCAGCCACGGCTTCCTTGGAAATCGCCGGCGCGTTATTGCCCCAGTCCGACCGAATGTAGGTCAGGACCGCGGCGACCTTTTCGTCTCCGAGCGATTCCCAAGCGGGCATCGCTCCGTTGTACGTGGCGCCGTTCACCTGAATCGGTCCTTGGATGCCGTGCAGCAGGATTGCCGTGACGCGATTCGGCGCATCGCCGACCACCCATTCCGAACCGACGAGCGGCGGGAACTGTCCCGCCTGTCCGAGTCCCGTGCTCTGGTGGCACGCGACGCAATTCGCGGTGAATACTTTCTTGCCGATTACCTTGGGATCCGGCGGCCCGGTCGCCACGGCCACCCTCGGTCCGAAATCGGGAGTGAAATTGAAGACGTCGCCGCGGAATCCACCGCTGTAGATGCCGAGATAGACCCCGCAAAAAATGGCGAGCGCGGCGATGGAAGCCAGCATCCAGAGAGGGATGGGCTCGGACCCGTCCATCGGGTCGGCCATCTCGCGCAGGATGGCGCCGTGCATCTTGCGGAGGTCGATGTCCGCACTCAACTCGGACTCACGGAATCGCTCCTCGATGATGTGCGCGTTCGGGATCGCCGGCACCGGTTTCAACGTCAAATCTGTGGGGTCCTGACTCATTTGGCGGGTTCTTCAGGGGCTTCCGGCAGCGGGTAGCTGCTCCGTTTGAGCGAAATCAAATACTGCACCAGCGCCCGTGCGTCCGGCGTCGGCACGATTTCAAAACCGTCCTCAGGTTGATCCGGTGGCAACACTTTCAGCGCCTCGTTCGAGGGTTGTCCGAGGATCCGTCGCTTTTCGAAGAGAAACCGGAACGGCGGCATGATCGATCCCGGAGAGATCACCTGCGGCTGGTACAGATGCTGGTAGTGCCACTCCAAGCTCGGCTGGCGCGCGCCGATATTGGAAAGGTCCGGGCCCGTCCGCATCGTGCCGAAATACGCGATCTTGTCGTACATGTAGTCGCGCGCCACGGTCCGGCGCGCGCCCCAGCCGCGCGCGAGGTCGGCGCCCGCTTCTGAAGGGCGGACCTGCTGGCTGTGGCAGTAAATGCAGCCGTTCGAAGCGTACACGACGCTGCCCTGATCGGCCTGACCCGAGAACGCCGGCGGCACCGAATCCTTCGTGATTTCGTCGACGTCCGGCTTGTAACGCCCGATTTGAAAATACGGGGTCGCCACCAGCCCAATCCAGGAGGACAGGAAGGTGAGGAAGATCCCGATGAGGAGCAGCGGCATTCGGTTCATGTCGGCAAAAAAAGCGAGGGGCAGGCGGGCTCAGGCGGAGGCTTCGTCGGGATTGGCGAGCAGGGTCGGACGCTCGTGGCGCGTGCCCGCCTTAAGCAGGATCAAGGCAAAGGACGCGGCAAACGCGACGTGCCCCGCGGTCATCATGAGGCCGGAGGCGCTGCGCATCCAAAGGAATGGCAGCGTGTAATTCGTGCTCGCGAGGAAGGGGATGTCGGGGTTTTCCAAGGCCCAGCCCTGAATTAGTCCGGCCACGCTGAGCGCAGTGAACATCACGGCAATCCCGACGGCGCAGAGCCAGAAATGCCAGCGGATGAGCGAGGCCGACGGCCACTCCCAGCCGACCAGGCGCGGCACGATGTAATAAATCGCCCCGAACATCACCATGGTGAAGAAACCGTAGAGTCCGAGGTGGGCATGCCCGATCGTGTAATGGGTGAAATGCGTGACCTGGTTGAGCGAGCGAATTGCCATGCTGCTGCCCTGCAGGCTGGAGAGCGTGTAGCAGACCGCGCCGAAAACCGTGAAGCGCAAAGTCGGACTCCAGCGCAGCGCGCCGAAACTCCCCGTCATCGTGAAGTGGTGGTTGATGCCTGTGGTGATCACCGGCACGACCATCATGATACTGGCCACAATGCTCGCGCTGATCATCCAGGCCGGGAAGGGTCCGCCGATCAGGTGGTGCATGCCGTTCCAACTGTAGAAAAACGCGAGCGACCAAAAACCGAGGATGGAAAGATAATAGCTGTGGATCGGGCGGCCGATGACCTTGGGAATCATGTAATACGCCGAGGCGATGCCGATCGGCGTGAAGAACAGGCCCAGCGCGTTGTGGCCGTACCACCAGTTCACCGGGCCCTGCACGGCCGCCTGCACGGGCAGAAAAAAGATAATCAGGTTGGCCGTCGCGTACAGCCACGGGAACCAGAAGAATCCCGCGAGGATATACCACTGCGAGACGTACACGTGCCCGGGTTTGCGGAAGCGAAACATGATGATCGACCAAATGGCGATCAGCGCGAAGCCGGCGAAGACCACGACACTGGCCCAGCGCGGAAACTCGAGCCATTCGACCGACGTGCTGGCGCCCGCCAGAATGCCAATGATGCCGAGCAGGATGCCAAAATTATAGATGAACCACGCGGCGTAGAGGATGCCGCCGTGCCGCACGGCGACGCGGCAGAGCCGGGCCATGAGCCAGAGGCCGACACCGATGCCGGCTTGCGCGCCCCACCCGTAGGCCACCGCGTTCAGATGCGCCGGGCGCACGCGGCCAAAGGTCATCCACGAAAAATCCGCCAGGAAGGACGGCAGGTTGAACTTCAACGAGGTCAGCAGCGCGAAGAGCGAACCGATCAGCAGCCACGCGATGGCGGCGCCGAAAAAGAGCAGCACCGGCCCGCGCATCGCGCGATCGATCTCGACGCGCTCCGCCTTGTCCTCCACCGGCTCGATGCTCGACGGCGAGATGGATTCGAGGAGGCTGGGCTTGGACGGGACTTCGGCGACGGCGGGGCTCATAAGCGAGGGCGAAAGGGAAAGGGACGGAAAATTCAGCGGCGGACTTTGGTCAGGGTGCCCGGTTGGTTCCCCGGGAAGGCATCGGTGGGCTGGCCGATCGGCTCCTCGTCATCAAAAATGATCTTCGCGCCGTTTTCGACGTTCTGCAGGTGGCCGTGCTTCGCCGCCCAATAGAAGCCCAGGATCGCAAACACACT
>JANMQT010000142.1:0-2921 GCA_031370675.1 Verrucomicrobiota bacterium | reverse complement strand
GGCTTGCCCTTTGGATGCGTGGAGCGGATCGCGCAGGTTCAGCGCCGATTTTCAATGCAGCGATCCGCCCTGCTCCGCGAACGGATCCGCGCGCGGCGGTTCGTCGATTCCCATGGAGACCTTCGCCCCGAGCACATCTGGCTGCGCGAGCCCGTCACCATCATCGACTGCCTGGAATTCGACCCAAAGCTGCGGGCGAACGATCCTCTCGATGAAATCGCCTTCCTGCATCTTGAATGCGAACGCCTTGGCGGCCTGTGGGCCGGCGAGCGGATCAGGCGCCAACTGGCGCGTACCCTCGAAGACGACGCGGCAAGCGGGCTTTTCCTGTTCTATCGCAGTCACCGGGCAATGTTGCGCGCGCGCCTGTCGATCGCCCACTTACTCGATCCGAACCCCCGCACCCCGGAGAAATGGCCGCGCCTTGCCCGGATTTATCTGAGGCTTGCGGCGGTCGATGCCGGGCGTCTCGAACGTATTCTTGGCCGTGCTCGGAAGGTATGGCCGCGAGCCTGAGGGAACTGCGGGCTGGTCGGCTTAGAATACCAGCAGATCGTCAAGCGGCTTGTCCTCGTGGAGCCGCCGGATAGCCTCCGCCAGCAACGGTGCCGCCGGCACGATGTCGAGCTTGTCACGCACCGGACCGGCCGGCAGGCGAAATGCCGGAACCACGTCGGTGGCGATGATGCGATCGATGGCCGGATCGGCAAGCGCCGTTTCCGCCCCCGGCATGAATAACCCATGGGCAACGCATGCCAGAACCTGCCGGGCGCCACGCGTGCGCGCGGCCCGCGCCGCCCGCACCAGGGTCCCACCGGTGCTGATGAGATCGTCGACGATGATGCAGGTGGCGCCGGCGACATCGCCCACAAACAAGTCGCCCGAAACAACGCCTGCGCTGCGGTGTTTCTCGGCAAAAGCCTTGCCGACCGGACGCCCCATCGCCACCTCCAGCGCTTCGCGCAACAGGTCCGCTCGCTTTCCGCCTCCCAGATCCGGCGAGATGACGCAAAGCGGTTCCTCTCCGACGGTTGCCTTGATCCGGGCGATCATCAGGGGCGCCGCCGTGAGCGCTATCGCACGGCAGCGAAATGCATTTTCGAAGGCGGCTTCGTTGTGCACTTCAAGCGTGACGACGGCATCGCAGCCCATCGCCTCGAACAGCGCTGCGATGTAACGCGTCGTGACCGGATCGTTCGCCTTGGTGCGCCGGTCCTTGCGCGCATAACAGAGATAGGGCGCGACCGCGGTTACCCGCCTGGCCCCGGCATCTTTCAACGCGCCGATGAAGAACAGCAGCCGGCAGAGCTTGTCGTTGGCGCTTTGTTGCGGCCCGCCGTGAAGGCTGTGGATCACGTAAACGTCGGCGCCGCCAACTGGATCTAGTGGTCTTGCTTTATGCTCACCATCCTCGAACTCACGCTCTTCATGCGCGCCGAGGCGATGACCGAGCAAGTTACTTACATCGCGTCCAAGCTCGCTCGTGCCGTTCAAGGCAAATAGCTGAAGGCGTTCACTTACAACGCGTGCGACGGCGGAAGGCGCCCAAATCTGCTTTTCCATCCCAGCACCCTTCATTCTTCTTCAAACAGGGGTGATGGAGGCCGATGGTGAGGCTCGGTGCGTTCGATCGGTGGGCTTTCCTCCAGGGGCAGCTCACGTTCCACCTCGACCGGCTCATCCTCGAGTAATTTGGGAGCCTCATTGGTCTGCTCCGAACAGGAGCCTCGCCTGCTGCCCGGCCGAGGCAGTCCACGATCTGAACGGGTGCCGACAGAGATGGGCATGGCAAAATCTCCCTCATGCATCTTGTAGGGATTAGGCACACTTCAACGCTTGATTTGGGTCAATTTCTTCCCCCGGGGCGACGCCCGTTTGGAGGCGCGAACTCAGCCGTTTCGTGGTCTCCCTTCGAAAAACGCGTGCAGGCCGGCGAAGGTTGTGCTGGTGCCGGGGAGCCTGCCTCCCTGCGAGGGTTGCGACGGTGACACGATGATCATCGGCATTGCCACGAGTCCCTTCAACACCCGCTTTATCGAGAAGCACTGAGACGCCAAAGAATTCAAGGCCGGTAGGCCGGCTGATTTGCCCGTCGAGGCTGGGCAAATCAACGGGCCAATCGATCTTCCCGTCCAGTCCCTTCGCGAAAAATATTCCGCTTCACCGTTTGGTAGAAACAGATTTATTGATTCCCCGTCCACCCCACAGAGGGGCGTATCGCGATCGTCACGGACGCGGGGTTGGATGCGATGGACGCGGCAGCGGCGCAAGACGAGCGGCGCTGATCCGCCTTCGCTAAAGCTTCGGCGGGACGGTACCAAGACCGTCGAGTGGCTTTTGTGGAGACGGGCGCGGACGGCGAAGTCGTGTGGTCCTGACGCCTCGGCGCTGGCGTCAAACTGGCGGAGGTCACTCCGCCAGTGACGGTGTCAACAAGCCGATCACCGGGGAGATCACGTTATAAGCCGTAAAACCATTGCGTGCGGGAATGCCGGGCGATTCCGGTGAACTCGCTGTGAATACTCGTGTGCATCTGCCACTACCATGCGCACACGAGGCTGCGGGTGCATCGGGCACCCGGCATTCCCCACGCCCTCTGTTATCGAGGGGGAAGTTAAAAAGCAAAACTCGCGCGAAACAAGCGGCGAGATCGCGAAGTCATGCACGGTGATCTCCCCTCCCTCCACGCGCCGTTGCGCGTGGTGGGGTCCGAGGCGAGCAAAGCTCGCTCTCGAGGTCGGGGGTGGGGGGTCTATCAGCTTGCTCCTCCTGCACCGAGTTTGCTGCAGGCACCCCCCACCCCCGACCCCTCCCCACCGCTTCGCGGGGGGTAGGGGAGGTCCGCGATGGCGGGGTGTTTGAAATTCCAATCCGCCGCGATGGGCCAACCGCCCTTGTCGAACGCGCGGTCGGGCCGGCAC
>JANMQT010000137.1:0-2047 GCA_031370675.1 Verrucomicrobiota bacterium | reverse complement strand
GTATCACGGAGTCATGAGCACGATTCCTCCTCCAGCAACCCCAGAAAGCAATCCTATGAAGAAACTAGTTCTTAGCATCGCCTGCGCCGCCGTGGCTCCGTTCGCCCTGGCCCAGACGAGTTCAACGACGACGACCACCACTGTTACCGAAAGCACTGGCACGATCACGCAATACACCCCGGGTCAGACGGTGATTGTCAAGGAAACAAGCGGAGACCGCCCGTACAAGTTCACCAAGACAACGACCTACGTCACGAAGAGTGGCAAGACCCTGTCGGATGAAGAGGTCCGCACGCGCATCAAGATCGGTTTGCCCATTCACGTCAAGTTCATCAAGCAGGACAATGACATGGTCGTGGAGCGGGTGATGGTTGACGATTGATTCGTTCACCATTCGCGTTCAACCAATGAAACTGGGCGGCCGGCCGGTTCTCCGGCCGGTCGCCTTTGTCATTTTCAGCGGCGGCGACGCATCGCCGCCTCGACATCATCCGGCTCGAGGGGAACATCCTGCGTGAAGTTCACGAGGCCAGCGGCGGTGAGGAGGATGTTGTCCTCGAGGCGGACGGCAAATCCTTCCTCGGGCAAATAGATGCCGGGCTCGACGGTCATGACCCAGCCGGCGGCCATCGGCGTGTGGGACGCGGTCCAGTCGTGCACATCCAGGCCGAGCGGGTGACCCATGCCGTGCATGAAATACTTCTTTAACGCCGGCTGATTAGGATCCTGATTCCGGATGTCGCGTGGCTTGAGCAACCCGAGCTTCAGCAACTCCTCCTGCATGAAGAGTTCGCCTTCCTTCTGCCAGTCCTTCGCGAGTTTGCCTGGTTTGAGACCGGCGATGGAGTGTCGCAGCCCGCGCAACACCGCCTGATAAACCTGGCGCTGCCGGCGCGTGAACTTTCCATTTACCGGCAGGGTGCGCGTGATGTCGGCGTTGTAATTCGCGTAGCTCGCGCCGACATCGAGGAGGAGGAGTTCGCCGCTCTCGCAGACCTGATCATTGCTGAGGTAATGCAGCACGCAGGCTCTTCCGCCTGATGCGATAATCGGCTGATAGCCGAAGCGCCCACGCCGTCGCGTGAACTCGTGTGAGAATTCCGCCTCGATTTCGTATTCGTGCACGCCGGGACGGACGAAGCGCAGCACGCGGTCGTAGCCTTCCTGCGTGACCGCGGCCGCGCGTCGGAGCAGCGTGATCTCCGGCGCGGACTTCACGAGGCGAAGCTCGCGCATCGGCTGGTTGAGCCGCCGGTAGGTGTGCAGCGGGTATTTGCGCTGGGTCTCGTGGATGAAGCGCGCGTCGCGGGTCTCGACCTCCACGACCGCGCGCGGATGGTTGTTGCTGTTGAGCCAGACGTTTTCCAGTTCGCACATGAGATGGTGGAAATGGGCGCGGAAATCCTCAAGCCATTCGACGCGCTCAATGCCGCTGATCGCACGGGCCTGTTCCTTGGTCAGCTTGTGACCTTCCCAGATTGCGAGGTGGGCGCTGGGTTGGCGGAGAAAGAGAATCTCGCGCTGGCGCTCATCGTGCGCGTCGGGCGCGAGCAGGAGGATGGACTGTTCCTGCTCGATGCCCGTGAGGTAAAAAAAATCCGTGTTCGGAATGTAGGTCGTCGTGCCGTCGAGATTGGTCGGCAGGAGATCGTTGGCGTTGACGATTGCGAGTGAGCCGGGCCCGAGCCGGGCGGCGAGGCGCCGGCGGTTGGCGGCGAAGAGCTTGGCGGGGATCGGAGTGTGGCGCATGGGGGAAATGACGAAGTGCGAATGCCGAGTGCCGAATGGGGAGGGAACCACGAATTAACGCGAATGAACACGAATGGACGGCCTGTTTGGAGCCACAGTTTGACGCATACTTCCTGGGCGAAGGGGAAATAGGGCGTGGCGAGCCTGCTTTGTCCTGTTCCTTTGCTTCACCGCGGCTGGGCGAGGCGGGCGCGGACCAGGGAGGCTTGAAATTTCATCGGGACGGAGCCGTTGGCCAGCACGGCCTCATGATACCGGCCAAGCTCGAACTTTTCGCCCAGCTCGCGCTGGATTTGCT
>JANMQT010000306.1:0-4702 GCA_031370675.1 Verrucomicrobiota bacterium | reverse complement strand
CAAGTGGCGGGGAGCCGGGTTGATCAGGCGGCGTCTGGCCTTCGTTGAATTGGGTCATCGCGGCATTCCAGTCGATGACCGCGTCGGCAAACGCGCTGGATCCAGAAGCGACCAATAAGAGTAGTCCAACCACGAAGCGCCACGGCGCGGCAGGAAACGGCGTGCTAGCTTTCATGAATTCAGAATTTCCGGGAATAGTTGGTGACAATCAGGTAGCTCGCGAACGCGCCGCCGCCATCGGTGTTGGCTCGAGCATCGTAAATGTTTCTCAAGCGGTTGGCGTACACCCGGATGGGGACAAACAGGTTGAAAGTATTCCGGCCGTTCGTCCAGGTAACCCCGGGCTCCGTGTAAATCACATAACCGGGACGGCGGAATCCCTCACTCCCTCCGATGAAATCCCGCGGCGGGATGCCGTCGATCCGCGCCCCTAATGTGAACGACAAGCCCTGGGCCGGCAAAGCTGCCCAGGAAATACCGGTACGGAAGAGATATTGATCTGGCACGGACAAGTGGCGGATCTGGCCGAGAATCGGACGGTGGGTGAACGCCTTGTTTTGTTCCCGGGGGTTGATGAGATAGAAGCCGTTGGCATAACCATAAAGACCATTGGCAAGCTTTCGAAAAGCGGACAGCTCGAGCACCACACCCCAACCCCCATCGCCGGGTTGGATGGAAATATCCACCGGGAGCACCTGCGGCCCGCCCGGTTTGTAGAAGGTGGCCGTGGCGGCTTCGTTGCCGGTGGGAGCCTTGATGCCGACGCCGAGCGAAATATTCCCGTTGAGATTGGTTTTGGGATCGAGCAGCCAGCCATTGCACACCAGCCGAATGTCACCGATGCCGTACGCGTTCACCACATGCCGGGTGCCATCATGTTCGGCGGGATTGGAGGTTTGCCCATAGACGAAGGGCACCGTCAGGGTGGTACTAAAGCGGGCGCTGAAGGCATACGTGGCCTGAACATCAGTCGAGACCACCGTGATACGGTTGCCGACGATTGTCGTGTAGGCCGGCCAGCGATTGGACCCCAGATAGCCTTGGTCAGCATAGAGGTAGCGGAAGTTCACGGCGAGTTGCCACTGGCCGGCCTCCAGATACGTGATGCCATCGGGGCCCAGGCTCAGGGCCATGAACCGGGCGGGCATACACCCTTGCGCATGCAATCGGGTCGTGAAGCTGCCGAGACAAGAAATAATGGCCAGGACCAGGACCATGTTCCGTCCCAAGGTCTGCGGCCGGGCCGTCGATTGGCGCGCGTTTCCGTCGCCTGCGACCGACCGGCCAGCCAACGCGTGGTGGTTGCTCATGGGGTGATCCGATAGAGGAAGAAACAGAAGTGCGGGTGGTGTTGAAGATGATGCGTCACGCGATGCTAACGATCTCCGGGTCGAAGGTTACAGGGCGGGGGCGGTTTTTTGCGTGAGGTCGGGATGGACTGCTTTCCAACCAACCAACCTATATTTCCTATCATTCCCAAAACCACGTCGTAGTCCGTCTTCAAAGCGAGTTCGGTCGAGTTCCCGGCGCCGGCTTCGCGTCGGTTTCGCTGAACGGCGCGGCGCGGAGAAAACGCACCGTGCCGTCGCCCAGGCCGGCGGCGAGGATGTTGCCATCGGGCGAAAAACGCAGCAGACGCACCTCCTGCTCATAACCCTTTGGTAGGCCGACGTAGAGATAGATGGTGGACAGGTGGCGGCGCAGCGGCACGCTGCAGAGGATGATTCCTTTGTCGCAACTTCCGGCCGCCAGGGTCTTGCTGTCGGCAGAAAAGGCGAGGGCCCAGACGGGCCGGTTGTGGGCGTGAAAGGTTGCCACGCGCCGACCGGTGGCGGCTTCCCATAGCACGGTCGAATTGTCGAGGCTGCCGGTTGCAAAATAGCGTCCGTCAGGCGACGCGGCGAGCGCAGTCACGCTGAGTTTATGGGCGGGAATCGATATGCGCGTCTGGCGGGTGGTCACGTCCCAGATTTCCACGCCGCCCTGCGGCAGCCCGATATACATCGTCTTCCCGTCCGGCGACATGGCGATCGCAGGCGTGGTCAGCATGGCTCCGGCATTAATGCCGTCCCGCGTACTTGAGATTTCGCAGGTATGGCAAACCGCACGGGTCTCGGGTTGATCGGCAACCAACGCGACGCGTTCCTGCGAAGTGAGACGATCCACCTGCCAATTGACGAAGATGGCCCTGGGCCTGAACGTCTGCTCGGGATCCTGCCCGTCCAATTTCCAGCGCTTCACGATGCCGTCATAACCTTCACCGAGCACCGACTTGCCATCGGGCGAAAACGCCACGGTGCGCGCATCCATTGGATAGGTGGCCACCGTTTCGATCGTGTCCGTCCGCCAGACCTTGACGGTGCCGTCCGCCGCCGTGCCGGCGAACAGCCGGCTGTCCGGCGAAAATGCGATCCCTGGAGTCCGATCGATCCATTGAGGTCCACGGAGGAGCTGCGGCATTTCCGTCGGCGGGCTGACGGGGCGTGTCGGCCAGACCATGGCCAGCTCATCCTCGGCGCCGCTGACCAGTCGCTGGCAATCCGGCGAAAACGCGACGCAGCACACGGTGGACTCATGTCCCCTCAGCGTTTCGCCATCCTGCCATGATGTCGTGCTCCAAATCTTGACATCGCGATTGTTGCCACCCGCGGCGAATAACTTTCCGTCAGGAGAATAAGCCACGCCCCAAATCGGATCCAGGAAAGCCTTGAAGGCGAGCTCTTCCGTGCCGCGCTCGACGTTCCAGACTTTGAGTACGCCATCAAATCCGGCGGAGACGAGTTGAGTGCCATCCGGGGACAAGGCCAGCGCGATGACCGGCCGCGGATCGACCAAGGCCGCCACTTGCCGGTGGCTCGCGAGATCGATGACCAAGATACTCGGATATGGCCGACCGGGAGGGCTGACAACGGCGACTCTTCGTCCGTCGGCCGAGATGACCGCACAGACGTCCAGCGGCACGTCAGGCAGTTTCTCAGGGGTGATCGGATCATCGAGGGCGCGCAGCACGGGCAACTGGTCCGGGCCGAACACGACGACTTGCCGGCCATCGGGGTGCATGGCGATCAGCCGACCGCTCTTGGCGCGCACTTGCTTGGCTTCGCGCGTGGCGAGATCGAGCCGCCAGAGCGAGTTGTCAGGCCGGCTGAAGACCAACTGCGTACTATCAGCCGTGAATCCGCCGGGCACGAACACGCCGTCGAGCGACTGGAGCTCCTGCATCGTGGTCGCGTCCCAGACCTTTAAGACTCCGTTGCGGCTATGGGTGGCGAGCCTCGCACCATCGGGGGAATAGAACGCCGCATCGACCACATTATCGTGTCCTTTCAGGGTGGCGAGTGCACCGGACTGGGAGTTAAGCCAGAGATAACGCCACTCGAAGCCCCGCAAATCCCGTTCGCTGGATTTGGGCCTGGTATTCTCGAGTCCAATCCGCGTCGCTTTGGGATCAATACCATTGGCCATGCCGGCGGGGACCGAAATCAGTCCCAGAGTGGCGCCGTAAAGATTCTCCTCCGCCACCACGCGGGCGGTCTGCTCCAGCGCGCGCGCTCTCTCGATGCGTCGGGCCGAGCTGTAGAAAATGGCCGAAGTCGCGCTGAGAGCGAGCACGACCGTTGCGGCGAGGGTCGCGATGGCAGGATGCCGACGGCACCAGCGCAAACCGCGCTCGGCGGAGCTAATCGGGCGGGCGTGGATCGGCTCTCCGTTAAGAAAACGACCCAATTCGTCCGCCAATGTTTGGGCGGAATCGTAGCGGCGTGCGGGATCCTTTTCGAGGCACTTCAGGCACATCGTATTGAGATCGGGCGGCACGTCAGGGTTGAGAGTGCGGGGCGCGACGGGATCGGTCTCATGCAACAGCCGGAGCGTTTCCCGCACGCTACTGGCGAGAAATGGCGGCCGCCCCGTGAGCAAGAAATAGAGGAGTCCGCCAAGAGAATAGACGTCGCTTCTCACCCCGACGGATTCCTGGCGGCCCGCGGCCTGCTCGGGTGACACGTAATTTGGCGAGCCCAGCATCTGGCCGGAGAGGGTGAGGTCCGAATCATCACCCAGACGCTTCGCCAATCCGAAATCGGCGACGCGGGGCCGGTCGTTCTGATCGATCAGGACATTGGAAGGTTTCAAGTCCCGGTGGAGAATGCCCTGTTGGTGCGCAAAGCTGACCGACTCGGCGATGGCCTTGAGGTAACGCGCCGCGCGATCGGGGGCGATTGGCTGGCCCTTGGCCATGTCGGTAAGGTTTCCCCCCTCCACATAGTCCATCGTGTAATAAGGCTGGTTATCGTACTCGCCGAACTCGTGAATCGCGACGATGCCCGGGTGTTGCAAAGCAGCGGCCGCTTCCGCCTCAACCTGGAAACGACGAAGGAGCGATTCGCTGGAAAACGCGCCACCGAGCAGGACCTTAAGGGCGATTGTGCGGCCGAGGGTCACCTGACGCGCTTTGTAAACGACGCCCATGCCGCCGCGCGCGATTTCCTCCACCAGCACGTATGGACCAAACGGTCGCGGCAGAGCAGCAGGCGCGATGGGGAACGATGTCACTTCCAGGCTGTCGGCCAGCGCGGTCCGCAGCATGCAGGCAGGGCACATGCCTTCGTCGCGCACGGTCACCTGCGTGGTGCCGCAAGTCTGGCAGACTTGCGCGGGAATCATGGGTGGAGGGGAGTCCACCCACTGCTAACAAAAATCTCGG
>JANMQT010000066.1:0-22676 GCA_031370675.1 Verrucomicrobiota bacterium | reverse complement strand
CGCGTCCGTCGCCACGCCGTCGTTGACGTCCGGCGGCCAACCCAAGCGCTATACGGTGCGCATTTCCTGACGCGTCATCGCGCGCGGAGCCACGCGGGCGTGGCGTACTTCGATTCAGCCAGAGCCGAGGCGCGTTCCATCATTCCCGCGTCCGCAAGCAGCGGCCTTTGCTCGCAGGCAAACGCGTCGGCCAGCGCAGCATCGAGTGCGTTCTGATCGGTCATGGGTGCAGCTGTTTGAATGCTCCCCTGGTGCAGCACGCCGAGGCGGCTGCGGCGCTGCGCCCCGCCCACGATCTTCCGTTCCCCCGACATCAAATCACCGCCCACCGCGCTTTCGAAACAAGGCGCTGGAACGACGCTCCGTGCGGCCGGAATCACGCGACCCGCGGATTGTGTGGCGATGCCACATCGCTCCAGCGCCGAAGCCACGCGCGCGTGAATCACGCCATATCGCTGCTCGCCCGGCAGCCGCGCGAGCGCGTCCTCGGCCGGCACGGAAAGCGAAAAGGTGAAATCCGCGCGATGATCCACCACGCCGCCGCCAGTCCAGCGCCGGACTACTGGTCGACCCGGAAACTGCTCTTCGATCGCCTCGATGCGATCGAAATATCCGATCGAAACAAATGGTTTGGACCAGCGATAGGTCCGCAGCACAGGCGTGTGTTCCGCCGCGGCAAATTCCAGTAGCAGCTCGTCCAGCGCCATGTTCAGCGGCCCGGTTCGCGGCACCAGATCCGCCAGGCACCACAACCGATCAAACATGACCTTGGGTTCCGGACGAGCCTGCGCGCGTGATTTCATCGGCGATTTTCTCCGACGCCCCGGCGGGATCCGGATCGGCCGTGATGGGCCGGCCGATGACCAGGTAATCCGCGCCGATGGCCACCGCCCGCGCCGGGGTCATGACCCGCTGCTGATCCTCGCCGGGTTTCGCAGGTCCGGCGGGACGAATCCCCGGGATCACGAGCCAGATGTCCCGACCGAAGGCGACCCGCAGGGCCTTGATCTCCTGGCCGCTGGCCACAAATCCACGGATGTTGTTCGCCACGCCCAGGCCGACGAGGCGGTTGACTTGCGATGGAATGTCCGCGTCCGCTCCAATCTCAAACTGGGTTTCCGCCGAGCTGCTCGTCAGCACGCTGACGCCAAGCAGCATCGCGCCGGGCGCGACGGCCGCGCTGGCGGCGGCCAGCATCGCGCCGCCCCCGGCAAGGTGAATCGTCAACATGTCGACCCCGAGCCGAGACGCCGAGCGCACGGCCCCGGCCACGGTGTTCGGTATGTCGTGAAACTTCAAATCGAGAAAAATCCCCGCCTCGCCCTCGTGCTTCGCTTTCTCGACAATGTCGGGTCCCGCGGCGGTGAAAAGCTCGAGCCCGAGCTTGAAGAGCCCGACCTTGCCGCGCAGCCGACGAATCAATTCCAGCGCCGCCACGGCGTCCGGCACGTCGATGGCGGCGATAATTCGATCTTTCGCGGAGGCGGGTCTTGTCACAGCTTGGCGGGAATGAAACGCGTGGCGCGGGCAAAAATCAACCTCTCGCTCCGGATCCGCGGCCGGCGCGAGGACGGATTTCACGAGCTTGAATCGCTCTTCGCGCCCCTCGCACTGGGCGACACCCTGAGCTTTGAGGATGCGCCCGCCTTCAGCTTCACCTGCGACGACCCGACCCTGCCAGCTGACGAGTCGAATCTTGCCGTGCGCGCCGCTCGTCGCTTCGCGGAACGCACCGCGCTCCCGCTGCGGGTGCGCATTCATCTCGAAAAACAAATCCCGCACGGTGCCGGATTGGGCGGCGGAAGCAGCGATGCCGCGACCGTGCTTCGGGGGCTGAATGACCGGTCCGGAAATCCCCTGGCTCTCGCCGAGCTGACCCAAATCGCCAGCGAACTCGGCTCGGATGTCCCCTTTTTCCTGCAGGATTCCGCCGCACTCTGCCGAGGTCGCGGCGAAATCGTGGAGCCAAGACCGCTCGCGACGCAACTTCCGATCTTGCTGATCAAGCCCTCCTTCCCCGTGCCGACTCCGTGGGCGTACCAGCGCTGGTCCACTTCGCGCGACCTGCCGGGGATCTCCTACGCCGTGCAGTTCGTTGAAGAAATGGCGCTGGTCAACGATCTCGAGCGACCCGTGTTTGAGAAATATTTATTCCTCGCGGTGATCAAGACGTGGCTGTGCCGGCAACCGGAGGTCGCCGCCGCTTTGATGTCGGGCTCCGGCTCGACTTCGTTCGCAATCCTGCGTGCGGACAGTTCCGCGGAGGACCTGGAAATTCGCACTCGCGCCGAGTTCGGCGAGGAACTTTGGTGTTGTCGGACCGAAACGGCCGCTTAACAACTTCGCCAGCCACGCATGGGACCGCATCGCATCAATCCGGGGCAACGCCGCGCCTTCGCCGAGCCTGGCCTGTGGTTCTCGCGTCCGCTGCGCCGGGCCCATCGACTTTTCAGGAGCTTTCCGGCGGGGGAATACCGGCACATTCTCGATGTCGGCGCGCACCAGGGCAGCTTCACCGATCTTGCGCTGCCTTATTTCCGGCCTGAGCGCGTTTGGCTGGTCGAAGCAGATCCGGAATACAGCGCCGCGCTGGCCGCGCGCTTTGCGGCGAATCCCCAGGTCACGGTGATTCCCTGCGCGATCTCGAATCTAAGCGGCCATGTCGACCTGCGCATCAATTCGCACCGGGACTCCAGTTCCATCCTGCCCATCGAATCGGTCTCGGAAAGGACATTCGGCCTGACGATGTTGGAGACGGCGACGGTCAAGGTGCCCGCCTGCACGCTGGATGAAGTTTTTCAGCGCGAGCAAATCTCACGGATCGACTTGTTGAAGGTCGACATCCAGGGTGCGGAACGTCTCATGATCGAGGGCGGCGCGCAGGCGCTGGCGCGCGTGGAACTCCTCTACATCGAATTGTCGTACGAGCGTTTCTACGCGGGCGCGCCGCTCGCGCATGAAATGGAAGACCTCCTTTGGCAACACGGTTTTCGACTGCGCAGCCTGCACGAGAGCCGGCTCGGCGCGAATGGCGCGCTGGCCTACACGAACGCGCTGTTCCTGCGCACGGGCTGACCGTTGGTCGCGACCTTCTGAGGTGGCACGGGCATCCTGCCCGTGGGCGTGGAACAAAAGACGGAGCGCGGTCGATGATCATCAGGCGGTGACCACAATGCACTCGCGCTGAATTTGACTGCCAGATGCCAGTCGATAACAACCTGTGCTTCACTCAACCGTCCCATCCGCCACGGGCAGGATGCCCGTGCCAAGATTCAGCCGAGTCCGATCCGATCAAGCATCGAGCCCACCACTTTGTCGGAGTCAAACCAGTCGTGCGCGATCGCCTCGGCGGCGCGGCGGTGGCGGGTGTAGTCGGCGTTGATCGCCTTCACCGCCTGCACCACGTCATCGATGCTCTCAAACGAAAACAGCCCCTCGTTCCCGCCATACAGACGCGTAAATCCCGTCTGCTGCGTGATGACCGGCCGTCCCGCCGCGAGGTAGCATGCGCTGCGATCGCTGAACCAGCCCGTGTTCAGACGGACGTATTGATCCTTCGCTACCGTGAACTCGCCCTTCGACTGCTTCACGTACGCGACGTAGTCGTGGTACGCGACGCTCATCGGGTCGGGCGAGACGCTCTGCCAGCGCGCGCCATGGAACCGCGCCGCGAGCTCCGGCTCCTTGAAATTCGTGGCCAGCTCAAAATTCTCGCCCGCCTTCTCCGGCGCCAGACGGAAGCGCTCGAACTCGGGCAGCTTGCTCCAGATGTAGGTCTCGCCGTGCCACTCGATGTCTTTCTTCCCGCCGGTCGCCAGGTTCGCGATGCTGGTAAAGGCCGCCCCCGGCGCCGGCGGTGCGCTGGTTTTCCAAAGATCCAACACGACCGGCTGGCGCGTCGGCAACCAGGTGAAGCCGTGCAGTGGCACGGGGAATTCCGGCCGGCCGATGTTTTCGCCGAAAGTGAAGAGCGCGCAGTGCCGTGAAAGAAAATCGATCGTGCCCTTCTCCCCTTTATCGACCTTGATCTGTTCGACGCCGGGATCGCTTTCCACGTACACGAGCCGGTTGCTGAGCAGGAGGTCCTCGTTCAATTCGTGCGAGCCGCAGATGTTCAGCAAGGCGTCGGCCTCGCGATAAAGTTCGTTCACCTGCGCGCGCGAGAGCGGTCCGAGCGTTTCCTCGCGGGAGCGATACCGCGGCGAGAAAGCCCATTTCCCCGCAAAGCCGAATTCATCCGCGAGCTGGGCCAGGACCTTCCCGACGTAGGTCGTGTCCTCGGTCAGCGTGTACGCCACGGGGTCGTAGGGCACGCGCGAGGTGTCCTCGATGTAGTAGACATCGTGCCCCAGGCGCTGCAGTCCGACGAGGTAATGGAGCGCCTGCCAGATCACTCCGGCAATCGGGCAGTTCCCCATGAACCCGAGGACGACGATCTTGTGCTTCGCTTTCGACATGGCTGAAACTCTAGGCGTTGCCGCCGAAATTACCCGCCCGATAGAGCCTTGCATAGACGCCGTTCCGCGCGACCAGCTCCGGTCCCCGGCCCACCTCGACAATCCGGCCGTGGTCGAGCACAACGATCTGGTCGAGATGATGTACCGTCGCGAGCCGGTGCGTGATGATCAGCGTCGTGCGGCCCTTCATCAGGTCGGCCAGCGTCTCCATGATCGCCGCCTCGGTCGCCGGATCGAGCGCGGAGGTCGGCTCGTCGAGCAGGAGGATCGGGGAATTCTTGAGGAAAGCGCGGGCGATGCCGATGCGCTGACGCTGGCCCACGCTCAAATGCCCGCCCCGTTCGCCCACGGTACTGTCGAAACCCTTCGCCATGGCCATGATGAAATCGTAGGCCTGCGCGCGGCGCGCCGCCTCGACGATCTCGGCTTCGGTCGCATCGGGCCGGCCATAGGCGATGTTTTCCTTGATCGTGGTGGAGAAGAGCAGCGTGTCCTGCAAGACGATGCTGATCTGCGCGCGCAGCGATTTCTTGGTGATCGATTTGAGGTCGCGCCCGTCCAGCAGGACGCGGCCCGCGGTCGGATCGTAGAAGCGCGGCGCCAGGCTGAGCAGCGTGCTCTTGCCCGCGCCGGTGCCGCCGACAAATGCCACGCTCTGGCCCGGCTCCACCGTGAACGTGATGTCCTTGAGGATCATCCGGTCCGCCGAGTAGGCGAAATCGACCGCCTCAAATTCAAAGCAGCCGCGCGCCGTCTGGATGGTCTCTGCGCCCGGGATATCCTCCACATCATTGTCGGCATCGAGAATCTCGAAGCACCGGGTCGCTCCCGCCGCCGCGCCCTCGAGCGCCCACGCGACGCCGGTCAGCGCCTGGATGGGGCCGTAGAGCATCCCGAGATAGCTGATGAAGACGGTCAGCGAACCAAGCGTCAAAGTGCCATCGAGCACGTGCAGGGTGCCGACGTAAATCAGCAATGAAGTCCCCACCGCCATCAGCGTGCTGACCACCAGCGAGCTGCCGATGTTGGTCACGGTGAGCCGGAGATTGGCCAGCAGACTTTCGCGGGCCTGGGAGTAAAATTCGTCGACGGTTTCCTGCTCCCGCCCGAAGGCCTGCACGACCTTGATCGAGCTCAGACCCTCCTGCGCCGTGGTCAGGACCGCGCTTTCCCGTTCCTGAATGGTCGTGGACTCCGTCCGGATCCGGTTCGCGTAATGCTTGAGCGCCCAGATCACGAATGGAATCACCCCCATCGAGATCGCGGTGAGCTTCCAATCCATCCGCCACATGATGACCAGGGCCGAAACCAGCATGATCGACGATCCGAAAATGCTCGTGAACCCACGGTTGTAAAAGGTCTGCATCGACTGCGAGTCGTACGCGACGCGAAAGCTGGAATCCGTGCTGCGACGCAGATCGTGGAACTTGAGCGGAAGCGAGTGCAGCGTGGTGTAAAGATCCGTGCGCAAACGCAGCAGCGCCTGCAACCCGACCCGGATGAAGAGGAAATTCGAACCGAGGCCGAGCAATCCACTGGTGACGTGGAGCAATACCAGTGCACCCGCCAGAAGCATCACGCTCGTCTGCACCGAAAAGGGCCCGCCCAGCACGGGCTCAATGCGATTCGTGAACACGCCGTTGAGGTAATGCACCGCGCCTGGCAGGAGTTCGTCGACAATGATCTTGAAGGGCCACGGCGCGAGCAGGCTCAACCCCGTCGTCACCAACGTGATCGCCAGACCCCAAAACGTCGGCCAGAAAAACGGTTTGAAGTACGCAAAGACGCGCCGGTAGATGGCCATGCTGATTTCCCCTGTATCGCGGGGCGCGAGCGGCGACAAGGTGGATCGGTCGGAGTCGACGGTCGATGCTCGGCGGTCGACCGCCAGCGAATCCGACGGGGCAAACCCTGGTTCGTGGGCAAGATTCCGCTTGCGGGGCGGGGCTTCCGGCCCGATTCCGGCGCTTTCCGAATGCCAACCGACGCGCCCGTTGCCCCCACCGAGAAGAAACCCGGCCTGATCAAGCGCCTTTACGATTGGTGCATGGCGCAGGCGCACACGCCGCGCGCCGTCACCACCATGAACGCCGTGTCGTTCGCCGAGTCGTCCTTTTTCCCGATTCCGCCCGATCCGCTGCTCATCGCGCTTTGTTATGCGAACCCGACGAAATGGTGGCGGTACGCGTCGTGGTGCACCCTCTACTCCGTGCTCGGTGGCATACTCGGTTACTACCTCGGCCTGCAATTCGAGCCGTTCGTGCGCAAGCTCCTGCCCGTGCTTGGCGTGACGAATCCCGACGCGAAATTCGCCCTCGTACAGGCTTTTTACGACAAGTGGGGCTTTCTCGCCCTCACCGCCAAGTCCCTGACGCCGATCCCCTTCAAGATTTTCACGATCGCCTCTGGCGTCCTCCACTACAATTTTCCGCTCTTTGTCGCGGGGGCCACCCTTGGACGCGCCATCCGGTTTTTTCTGGTCGCGGGCTTGATTCGCCTGTTCGGTGAAAAGGTCCGGCCGTTCATCGAGAAACAGTTGGCTTTGGTGGTGACGATTTTCTTCGTCGTCATCGTCCTCGGGTTCGTCGCGCTCAAGTTTCTGCGCTGAACCGGCCGGAAAACCTCCCATCTGTTCCGCAAACGCCTCAGTTTGCGCTGGTTTTATTAGCAAAACTAATTAACCTCGTAAATTAATTGAATGTCCGGCCGCTTTGGCTGTCGAACTGCTATATCAACTTGGTGGGCGACCGCCGGCCTGCCTCTAGAAAACTCCGTCCGAATTTCAAAGCCATGTACTACCTCAAGAAGAACGCTCCCAAACCCGTGCCGGCTCAGTTGAGCCTGGGCGACCTCATCCAAGCGGTGAGCGAAAGCTCCAAGAACCAGCGCGAGACCGTGGCGACCGTGGCCGACCTGCTGGCGAGCGGCCGCGTCCGCGTCCAGCAGCGCCGGGCGCACGTGACGTTTTAAGAAATCTGGCGAATCCATTTCCACGCCCTTGGGACCCACGTCCCCAGGGCGTTTTTCTTTAGTGGAACGCGACCTCCGGGCGCATTGGCATGGGACGACCGTCTCGGTCGTCCCAAATTCCGCGGCTGCGGCATCCGATCGGATACCAGGTTGGTCCAAATCACCATCTTCTGTCCGTCAGATTGGGACGAGCGCGGACGCTCATCCCTACCACGAAGCGAACCAACCCGACTAAATCCCCCCTTGCCTTCGCGGTCGGCATCTCTTTGTTGGGAGGCTCTATGATCGAGCGCTACACCCGGCCGCAGATGGCCGCCATCTGGTCGGAGCAACGCAAGTTTTCCATTTGGCTGGAAATCGAAACGCTCGCCTGCGAGGCCCTCGCGGAACTTGGCGAGATCCCCCGTGCTGACGCCGTCGAGATTCGCGCCAAGGCAAAATTCGACGTCGCCCAAATCCTAGAGATCGAAAAGCGCACCCACCACGACGTCATCGCGTTTCTCGAAAACGTCGCTGATTCGGTCGGACCCGCCGCCCGCTGGATTCACCAGGGCCTGACGTCATCCGACATTCTCGACACCACCCTGGCGGTGCAGATGGTGGAGTCGACCGATCTGCTGGCGAAGATGCTGGCAACGCTCCGCACGACCGTGGCGAGGCGGGCGATCGAATTCAAGGACACGCCGATGATCGGCCGCAGCCACGGCATTCACGCGGAGCCGATCACCTTCGGCTTGAAGCTAGCGTTGATGTACGACGAGTTCGGCCGCGCACAGGAGCGCCTCGCGCAAACGCGCGCGCGCATCGCGGTCGGCAAACTCAGCGGCGCGGTGGGCACGCACGCGCACTTCGATCCGCGCGCCGAGGCCTCGGTCTGCGCGCGCCTCGGGCTCAAGGCGGCGACGCTCGCGACGCAGATTATCCAGCGCGATCGGCACGCAGAGTTCATGACCACGCTGGCGCTCATCGCCGCGAGCATCGAACGATGGGCGACGGAATTCCGCCATCTGCAACGCACGGAAGTGCTCGAAGTGGAGGAACGATTCGCCGAAGGGCAGAAGGGCAGTTCAGCCATGCCGCACAAGCGCAATCCCATCACGGGCGAGCGACTTTGTGGACTGGCGCGCGTGGTTCGCGGGAACGCGGTCGCGGCCATCGAGAATGTGGCGCTCTGGCACGAGCGCGACATCTCCCACAGCAGCGCCGAACGGATCACGATGCCGGATTCCTGCATCCTGCTCGACTACATGCTGGCCAAACTCGATGGACTAGTGGCGGGTCTGGTGGTGTATCCGGAGAACATGCGACGCAACCTCGAGCTGACGAAGGGCCTCTACTTCAGTCAGTCGATTCTGCTCGAGCTCACACGCCGCGGACTCGAGCGCAAGGCGGCCTACGAAGCCGTCCAGCGCGCCGCTATGGCGACGTGGCAGGGTAGCGATTCGCTCGAACAGAATTTGAATCGCGAGCCGGCAATCTCAGCGCTTCTCCAGCCCGCCGAGATTACCAAGCTCTGTTCCATTGAGCTGCATCTCCGTCATGTGGATGCAACGTTTCAAATGCTAGGGATCGCCTGACAATCGACACATTTCGCGCGCGGTCTGTCGGCGAACTAATTAAAGCCACTAAGTAGATCACAAATAACACTGATAAATATTATTCACCTAATAAAATCGCGGTGAATAACACATGAATACTCGTGTCATGAAGCTCACTAATAAATTCGATTTAAATATGTTACGTAGGATATTACAGTACAGTGTTTGGGTTGGAATTGGTCTCGCGTTTGTTTCTTGTCGAGCAAAAAACAACAGTGTTATAAATGACACTGCACCATCTCCTACGCCCGTTCTGGTGGCCGTGGCGCCCACCCCGACGCCCACACCCCTGCCCGCGCGCGGGCCTTCGACTTCGTCGGTTGCGGTGCTTGGCTATCACCGCTTCGAAAACCCGCCGCATGACAGCCTGGCGATCGCGACCAAGGACTTCGAGGGCCAGATGCAGCGGCTGAAGGATACCGGCGTCACGGTCATCTCGATGAGCGATTTCCTGGCGTGGCGTCGCGGCGAGAAGGACGTGCCAACCCGGAGCGCGGTCATCACGATCGATGACGGCTACGTTTCCGGTTACAGCGAGGCTTGGCCGATCCTGAAAAAATTCGGTTATCCGGTCACGATGTTTGTCTACACGAACTACATCGGCACGGGCGGCAAATCGATTTCCTGGCAGCAGCTCGCGGAGATGCGCGACGCTGGAGTCGACATCGGCAGCCACACGGTTTCCCACGACCGGCTCACCGCGAAGAAAGGTCGGACCGACGCGGACTACGAAACCTGGCTGACCAACGAACTGCGCGGTTCGAAGGAAATGCTGGAATCGCGCCTGGGCGTTCCCGTCCGCACGCTGGCATTTCCGTACGGTCTCGCCAACGAACAGGTCAGAGTCGCCGGCGCCAAGGCCGGGTACGAGGCGCAGTTCACAGTCAACGGCATCAAGACCCAAGCCGCCGCTCCCGGCGCCGACTCGATTGGGCGCTATATCGTGGAGTCCACCCAGCCCAAGATTTTCGAGACGGCCGCAAACTTCGGGTCAACGGTCGCACCCGGTGCGACGGCCATGACCAGCGTGATGGCTTCGGCAGCGCCCGCGTCCGCATCGATGATCACGCAGCCAATGGAAGGCGAAACCATTCAAAATCCGCTTCCCCTCATCAAGGCGAACCTCGCCGTGCTGGGAAAAATCGATCCCAAGAGTGTGCAAATGCAATTGAGCGGGTTCGGTCCGGTACCTGCATCCTACGATCCTGCCACGGGCCTCATCAGTTACCAAACAACGCAGAAAATCCGCGAGCGCGCCTGCACCGTGACGGTCACGGCCACCGCGGGCGGCAAGAAAGTGTCGACGCGGTGGAACTTCTACATCGAGCCGTAAGCGGTCGAGGGACACAGGTTTTTTAAGCACAGATTTACGCAGATTACGAAATCCGGAGAAACTACGAATTCACACGAATCGACCCGAACAATTGGGATCGCACACGGAGAACACGGAGGTACGGAGGTTTAAGGGACGAAAACCGAGTCTTAGACAACAGCCTGCGTTGTCTTTTCTCCGTGCCTCCGTGTACTCCGTGTGAACCAAATAACACGACGGTCAATTCGTGTTGCCTCGTGTGAATTCGTGGTTCCTGCCTTTCTCCGAAATAATCTGCGTTCATCTGCGTCCCTCTGCGGTTGAAGATTCAGTCGGCCTTCCTTGCCGCGGCAGCGATCGCGGCTAGCTTCGCCGTCCCATGTTTTCCCAGCTCGGCGACAAGCTTCAGGACATATTCAAGGACCTGCGCGGTCACGGTGCGCTCACCGAGTCGAACATCAGCGACACGATGCGCCAGGTCCGCATGGCTTTGCTCGAGGCCGATGTCCATTTTCAGGTGGCCCGGGATTTTGTCTCCAAGGTCAAGGACAAGGCGCTCGGCGCGGACGTCATCCGGTCGGTCACGCCAGGACAACAGATCGTCAAGATTTTCCACGATGAGCTGACCACCCTGCTCGGCGGCGATGCCGCTCCGCTCGACCTCACCAAACCCGCCCGCATTCTCGTGGTCGGCCTGAACGGCGCCGGCAAGACGACCTCTTCCGCCAAGCTCGCCCAGTTCCTGCGCAACAAGATGAACCGGCAGCCGGCGCTGATCGCGTGCGATTTGCTGCGTCCCGCCGCGGTCGATCAACTCGCGACGCTCGCGGGCCAGGTGGGTGTCCCGATTTATCAGCCGGCACCCGGCGAGTCGGACGTGCTCAAGGTCGCGCGAGACGCCCAAGCGTGGCTCGAGCAGCAGAGCGGCGTCAGCGTCGAGATTTACGACACGGCGGGGCGGCAGGAAATCGATGAACCGCTTATCGCCGAGCTCAAGCGCCTGCGCGATTACCTGAAGCCGCAGGAAGTGTTGCTGGTCTGCGATGCCGCCACCGGCCAGCAGGCGGTCAGCGTAGCCGAGCATTTCCACGCGGCCCTCGGCCTGACGGGCATTATTCTGACGAAGCTCGATGGCGATGCGCGCGGCGGCGCGGCGCTTTCATTGCGCGCCGTGACGGGCCGGCCCATCAAGTTCGCGGGCGTCGGCGAAAAGCTCGATCAGTTCGAGGTCTTTGTGCCGGACCGGCTGGCGGGCCGCATTCTCGGCATGGGCGACATCGTGGGCCTGGTCGAGAAGGCGGCCGAGGCGATCGACGAGCAGGAGGCCAGGCGGATGGAGCAGAAGATGCTCAAGGCGAATTTCGACCTCGAGGACTTCCTGCTGCAGTTCAAAATGATGCGGAAAATGGGCCCGATTGAGAATGTCCTCGGGATGCTGCCGGGGATGGCCCAGATGAAGGACGTGAAGGTGGATCAGAGGGAAATCAACCGGACCGAGGCCATTGTCCTGTCGATGACCCCCAAGGAGCGCCGGAAGCCGGATATCCTCAACGCCAAGCGCCGGATCCGCATCGCCAAGGGCAGCGGGACCACTGTGACGCAGGTCAACGACCTGCTCCGGCGCTTCGAGCAAATGAAGAAGATGATGAAGAACATGGGGAACATGAAGAAGCTCTTCGCAAAAATGGGTGGAAAGACTGGACTTCCGGGACTTCCGCGCTAAGTTCCGCGCTCCCGTAATCCTTTTCCGACTCCAATCCAAAGCCGAACCGTATGGCCGTTTCCATTCGCCTCCGCCGTGAGGGCACCACCAAGCGCCCCTATTACCGCATCGCCGTGACCGACAAGCGCAGCCCGCGCGACGGACGGTTCATCGAACTGATCGGGACCTACGACCCGAAGCTGACCGGTGAGAATTTCACGATCAAGCTCGATCGCGCCGACTACTGGCTGAGTGTGGGCGCCCAGCCTTCGGACACGGTGAAGAGCATCATCAAGAAGGTGCGCAAGAAGACCGCGGAAGCGCCCAAGGCGTAATTCCCGCCTTCGCCGGATAAGCCAATGGCCAGACGAAAGGGTTTCTCGTCATGAAGGGCTTCCTCGATTACGTGATCCGCGCGCTCATCGCGCATCCGGACGATTTTCTCCTGCACGAGATTGACGGGGGACGGACCATTTTTTACCGCGTCGAAATGCACCGGGACGACGTGGGCAAGGTGATCGGCAAGGGCGGCCACACCATCGCGGCGATCCGCAACCTCCTGAACACCGTCGCCGATCGCGACGGCCGGAAGGTGCAGCTGGAGATTATTGGAGCGCAACCCTGAGTCCACCGCCCCGCGGCGGCTGATTCCGGGTTGCTTCGCTCGTTCCGCTCCAAGGACGGGCCGGCCCGGCGTTGCCATCGCGAATCCATTCTTCGCATGAATACCAAACCGACCATCTACGACACGACGTTGCGCGACGGCACGCAAGGCAGCGGCGTTTCCTTCAGCGTGCAGGACAAACTCCGCGTCGCCCAACGCCTGGATGCCTTCGGCGTGAACTACATCGAGGGCGGCTGGCCGGGGTCCAATCCCAAGGACGTCGCCTTCTTCGAGGCGGCCGCGGCCCGGACTTGGCGACACGCGAAGATCGCCGCGTTCGGCAGCACCCGCCGCGGCGGCGTGAAGGTGGCCGACGACCCGCAAGTCCGCACACTGCTCGCCGCGAACACTTCCGTGGTCACCATCGTCGGCAAAAGCTGGCGCCTGCACGTGATGGAGATTCTCAATGTCACGGTCGAGGAAAATCTCGCGATGATCGCCGAGACAGTCGCGCATTTGAAGGCGCAGGATCGCGAGGTCTTTTACGACGCGGAGCATTTCTTCGACGGGTACAAGGATGACCCCACCCACGCGCTCGCGACGATTCAGGCCGCCGCAGGAGCGGGCGCGGACGTTATCGTACTCTGCGACACCAACGGCGGAACCTTGCCAGGGGAAATCGGCGCGGTGTTTACCGCAGCGCAGCAGCACCTGGGGTCCGCCGCGAAGATCGGCATCCACACACATAACGACTGCGGTCTCGGCGTCGCGAACGCGCTCGCGGCCGTGGGCGCCGGTGCGGTCCAAGTCCAGGGCACCATCAACGGCTACGGCGAGCGCACGGGAAATTGCAATCTGACGACTCTCCTGCCGTGCCTGCAGGCCAAGCTGGGTCTGGCCCTGGTTCCGGACCTCTCGCTCCTGACCGAGCTGTCGCGTTTCGTCGACGAGCTGGCGAATCTCCCTCCCGACCCGAGAGCGCCGTTCGTCGGGTCCAGCGCGTTCTCGCACAAGGGCGGGCTCCACGCGCACGCGGTGCAGAAGGTCGCCCATTCGTACGAGCACATCACGCCTGCGACGGTCGGCAATCACCAGCACATCCTCGTGTCGGAGCTGTCTGGCCAAAGCAATGTGCTCTCCCGCGCGAAGGCCCACGGAATGGACCTGGGCAAAGGATCCCCCGAGGTCAGCGCCATCCTGAGGGAAGTGAAACGACTGGAGAATGAAGGCTTTGAGTTCGAGGCCGCGGAGGCGTCGTTCGACCTGCTGGTGCGTCGCCAGCTCGGGCGATACGAGCCGCTGTTCAGCTTACTGGAATATCACTGCAGCTTCCGGCGCGACGGCGCAGGCCATTACCAAACCTGCGAAGCCACCGTGAAACTGCGCGTCAACGGCGTGGCGGAATACACCGTTGCGGACGGGGATGGCCCCGTGAATGCACTCGATGCGGCGCTCCGAAAAGCGCTGCGGCCGTTTTACCCGGAAATCGACCGGATCGCCCTGACGGATTACAAGGTGCGCATCGTCGATGGGCATCGCGCGACCGCCGCCAGGACACGGGTGCTCATCACCTCCACGGACGGGACCGAAACGTGGGGAACGGTGGGCGTGAGCGACAACATTATCGAGGCCAGTTGGCAGGCCTTGGTGGAGGCGCTGGAGTTCAAACTGGGCGGCCCGCCGATATCCGATTGACTTCGGTCAAGGGGTTTGCGTAGATCACATTCGGAATGGACGCCCCCAGCCCTCATCTTTACGACGCCATCACACACCCGGACAAGAGCGGCCGGGGGTGGGTCATCGGACTGGTGGGGTTTTGCGCGTTGCTGCTGTTTGGCTCCATTTATTTTGTGGTGAACCGCATGCCGCAGATGCTTTCCGACTCGATCATCGAGGCGCGCCGCGTGGACATCACGACCACGACGATGAAGGCTCCGCTGGTCTTCACGGCACCAGTTCACCGCGAGGCGCTGGCCAAGGCGGTAACTCAACACGACTTTCGCTTCTCCTTCGGCGACACGTGGCGCGCGTACCGGGGAGAGGTTACGCGCGAGGGCAAGGAAATCGTGGTCTTGGAGATCGTGACGAGCAATCGGAACACGCCGGTCGAAATCGTCGGTGGCGACATGCTGCTTACGGGCCGCTTCGCCTTCAAGGCCGAGCATCCGGCGGATTTCGCCCCCGAGGTGATGAACATTGCCAAGCTGAAGAAGTAATCGGTCGAACGCGGCGAGGCCGCTCCCTCAGGCGTCGGACCCCCGACGCTGTTTTTTTTGCGCCATGTCATTCGACCTACTGCTGACAAACTTTCTCAACCCACCGATCCTCTTTTTTTTCCTGGGGATGGCGGCGGTGCTGGCGAAGTCGGACCTCGATATTCCCCAGCCGCTGCCCAAGGCCTTCGCGCTTTACCTGCTCTTCGCGATCGGTTTCAAGGGCGGCGTTGAGCTCGCCCACGGCGGGCTGCAGCCCGGAGTCCTCAAGGCGCTGGGAGCGGCCATCAGTCTGGCCTGCGTCGTTCCCGTGTACGCGTTCTTTATCCTGCGACGCCGGCTCGACGTGAAAAATGCCGCGGCCATCGCAGCGACCTACGGATCCGTCAGTGCAGTGACTTTCATCGCCGCCACCTCTTTTCTCGGTCAGCTTGGCGTCGTCTCAGGCGGTTACATGGTGGCCGCGATGGCCCTGATGGAATCCCCCGCGATCATCGTGGGCGTGGCGCTTTGCCGGCTTTACTCCGCGGCGGAGACCGGGGGCGTGGCGCACCCCTCCCTCTCCTGGAGCCATCTTCTGCGGGAGGCATTCTTCAATGGGTCGGTCTTCGTGCTGGTGGGCAGCCTGATCATTGGCGCGATCACCGGAGCGCGCGGCGCCCAGGCCCTGCTGCCCTTCACCGACGGAATCTTCAAGGGTGTGCTTTGCCTCTTCCTGCTCGACATGGGTCTGGTGAGCGCGCGCCGATTGGCCGGCCTGCGCAAGCTCGGCGCGTTTCCGCTCGCCTTCGCCACGCTGATTCCCCTCGGCAACGCGGCCCTGGCGCTGCTCGTGGCCAAGTCCCTTGGCCTGCCCAGGGGGGACGCCTTCCTCCTCTGCACGTTAAGCGCGAGCGCGTCGTATATCGCGGTTCCCGCCGCCATGCGCGCCGCCATTCCCGAGGCCAATCCCGGCCTCTATGTCACGATGGCGCTCGCCCTCACCTTCCCGTTCAACGTCATCCTCGGTTTCCCACTTTACTACTCGCTCATCCAGCGCCTCTGGTCGTGAGCCTGCGAAATCGTCCGACCCCGCCCTCACCATGGAAAATGTCACCCGCGTGGAGATTATCACCGACGCCCTCGAAATGCGCGAGGTGTGCGCCCTGCTCGAGTCCCTCGGCGTCAGTGGCTATAGCGTGATCCGCGACGTCCAAGGCCAGGGCGAACGCGGCCGCCAGTTGGGCGACGAGCTCACCGATGTCTTCAAGAACAGCTTCCTGCTCGCGGTTTGCGAGCCGGCCCTCGCCGAGCGGGTCGCGGAGGCCTTGCGTCCCATTCTCCAGCGACGCGGCGGCATCTGTCTGCTGACGCCGGCGCGATCCGTCCGGCACTGATTCAGTTGTCCTCCGGCACGATGGCCGCGTCGACGTAACGGCCCTTCATGCGGATACCCTGCAGCTTGGCCACGATGTCCTCGGCGTGGTCCGAAGCCACATCGACAAACGTGTGCTTGGTGAAGATGTCGATCGCACCGACCACCTTGCCCGGCAGGCCTGTCACGCCCGCGATGGCTCCCACGATGTTGCCTGGAGTAATCTGCGCCATGTGTCCGATGTTCAGATAAAGCCGCTTCATCCCGGCCTCATGCGGCCGTTCTGGATTGAACCGCACCGGTCGGCGATCTACGTCGTAGCGATCGCCCTCGTCGCCTCGCCGATCGTCCCGCTGCGACGCCCGTCCACGCGCCGCGCCGCCGTAACCATCGGCCTCGTCGCGGCGGGTCGGACGATCGGGACGCGGGGCGGTTTCGGGCACCTCCTCGCGACCGTCCGTCGCCAGGTGCATGTGCACGAGCGCCGACGCGATGTCGGTGCTGGCATAACCCTGCTCGAGCAGGCGGTCGATCGTCCGGTCGTGTTTCTTGAACTCGCCGGAATCGAGATTGGTACGCAGCCGTTCGAAGAAGCTGCTTTCGCGCTTCTCCTCCACCTGATCCAGCGAAGGCACGCGCTCGCGACGCACCTTCAACTTCGTGGAGCGGATGATGTTCTGCATCCGGTAGATGTCGCGTCCGGAGACAAAAGTGATCGCCTGGCCCTTCTTCCCGGCGCGCGCCGTCCGGCCGATCCGGTGCACGTAGTCCTCCGCGTCGTTCGGCAGATCGAAATTGAAGACCACCTCGATGTCATCCACGTCGAGACCGCGGCCCGCCACGTCGGTGGCCACCAGCAGCTCGACCTTCTTCTCGCGAAACCGGTTCAGCGTCTTCTCGCGCGCGGCCTGGCTCATGTCGCCATGCAGGCGATCGGCCGAGTAGCCGCGCGTCAGCAGATCGTCGGCGAGGGAGTCGACCATGATCTTCGTGCTGCAGAAAATCAGGCCGCATTTGAAGTCGTGCAGATCGATCAGGCGCGTCAGCACCTCGAGCTTCGAACGGCGCTCGACCTCGTAGTAAACCTGGTCGACCTGCGGCGCGTTCTGCTCGCGGGCCTCGATGTGCAGAAACTCGGGGTCCTTGGTAAAGGTGTCGATCAAACGGCGGATTTCGCGAGGCATCGTCGCCGAGAAAAACATCATCTGCCGCTCCTTCGGCACCGTCTTCAAAATCGTCTCGATGTCTTCGCGGAAACCCATGTCGAGCATCCGGTCGGTCTCATCGAGGATGACCATCTTCACGGCCGATAGGTCCAGCGTCTTGCGCTCGAGGTGGTCCATGACTCGACCGGGCGTGCCGATCACGATCTGCACGCCGGAGCGCAACGCACGGAACTGGCGATCGATAGACTGGCCGCCATAAATCGGCACCGCGTGAATCCCGCGCTTGAAGAGTGAAAGCTTGCCCACTTCCTCCGCCACCTGCACCGCGAGTTCGCGCGTGGGACAAAGGATGATGCACTGCACCTTGCGCGAGTGCGCGTCGACTCTTTCGATCGCGGGAATGGCGAACGCGGCCGTCTTGCCGGAGCCGGTGGCGGATTGACCGACGAGATCCCGGCCGGCCAGGGCGACGGGAATGGCCACGGATTGAATCGGCGATGCCTCCTCGAACCCGAGCCGGTCGACCGCCTTCAGGATTTCGGGGGACAAACCGATCTCGCTAAAGAGCCGTTTTTCCATAAGGGTGCAATCTAGCCCGTTCGGGGGGTTGGCACAACGACTCCCGGCATCGGTCATGCTCTAATCGTTCGCTCCCGGCAATGAGACGAATCCTTCTCCTCCTCCTGCTCGCCCTGATGGGCTGGTGGATCTATTCGATCTCGCGGCCCGTGCGCTACCCTCCCGGCGTGCTCGTCAAAGGCGAGCCGCTCCAGTCCACGATCACGAACGAGCAGGGGGAGCCGTGGGCCCACGGCGCCTACCGGCTGCGGGCACTCGCCCGCTACGACATCACGGGGCGTCTGCTCAGCCGGAAATTTTACAACGGCGACGAAATGTCGGACCTCTGCCCGATCGATTTCGCGGTGGGTTGGGGGCCGATGTCGGATCAGGCGGTGCTCGATCGGATCAGCGTCTGGCAGACGGGGCGGTTCTTCTTTTGGAAATACCAGGACCCGGCGCCGATCGCGAAAGACGAGATCATCAGCCATGCGGCCAACATGCACTTGATTCCGTCGACAACGGAGGTGGCCACCCAGTTGAAAAGCGTGCGCACCGGCGACCTGTTCCGCCTGCGCGGATCGCTCGTCGAGGCGACCAAGCCGTCCATGAGGCCTATTCGTAGCTCGCTAACGCGTACCGACACGGGTAAGGGCGCGTGCGAAGTCATGTGGGTGGAGTCGGTGGAGCGGGTGACCGCAAGGTAGCGATGATTGGTTGGTTCGCGTTGTCCCTAACGCGATGGGATCTTGGCGGCTCTGCCGCTCTTCGCTTTGCCATCGTGTCGTTACCATGCGAACCACCTGCGTCGCATTCCTTGTCGGCGCCCGGATCAACAAATCGCATGACAACCGCAGCCGCGTGTTCTAGAGATTTCGCTCGTCGTACGACGAGATACAAAACGGGCTGTGGCTCAGCTTGGTAGAGCGCCTGGATGGGGTCCAGGAGGTCCAGGGTTCAAATCCCTGCAGCCCGACGCTCCAAGGCAAGGTCGCCTACTGGACAATTAGTTTTTCCCAGACCGGCAAGGTCTGGTGAAATTCGCGCTTTGAAAACTATAGTATGCTTATCCTAAGATACTTACATATCATTGATTTACGCCCACTTGCCGCCATGCGACACTTTCTTTGTTCTTTGTCTGCATAATGGACCGTCGCATCGGCGGCCACGCCCCCGGCCAGGGCCTAATCGCACGTTGGAATTCGCGCGGGGCTCCGCCGGGGGTCCCGCACGAGGGGCGGAGGGAAGAACGGGTGGCCGGCGGGCCGGGGCGAATTCGTCAAACAAATCATCGCCAAGCGCCGGGCGATTTGATTTTGATCGCGGTAGGCAGCCCCCCATAAATGCGAAGCGCAGCGCGATGCCCGTTGCGACATCATCGTGCCGGCACCCTGCCGCCGGCCTTCGCCCACGCAAACGGCATTCCCTCCCCTCCCCCGCCCCGTGAACTCCACTGCCGCCTCCAATCCGGATTTCGAGAAGTTGACGTACGCGAAGGTTTCCTGGCGCCTCATTCCATTCCTCTTCATTTGCTACATCGCGGCGTTCCTCGATCGCGTAAACGTCGGCTTCGCCAAGCTGCAGATGCAGGCGGATCTCAGTTTCAGCGACACCGTCTACGGCATTGGCGCGGGAATTTTTTTCATCGGCTACTTTCTCTTTGAAGTTCCGAGCAACATCATCCTCGAGAAGACCGGCGCGCGCATCTGGATTGCCCGCATCATGATCACATGGGCGCTCATCTCCGGATCGATGATGTTCGTGAAGACGGCGTTCTGGTTCTATGTCCTGCGCTTTTTTCTGGGCGTCGCCGAAGCGGGCTTCTTCCCCGGGATCATTCTCTACCTGACTTATTGGTATCCCGCCGCCCGGCGCGCCCGGGTCGTGGCCTCGTTTATGACGGCGATCGCCGTAACCGGCGTGCTCGGCGGTCCGCTCTCCGGCTGGATCATGCAAAGTTTCGCCGGTACCATGGGCCTGGCCGGCTGGCAGTGGCTCTTTCTCCTCGAGGCGATTCCGTCGATCGTCATCGGTGTCGTGGTCCTGTTTTATCTCGACGACGGAATTCGCGGCGCGAACTGGCTCAACGAGGATGAGAAGCAAATGCTGGAGCGAAATATCGTCGACGATCGGAAGGAGAAGAAGCACCTCTCCATCGGCCAGACGCTGGCAAACCCCTGGGTGCTGCTTTTCTCGTTGATCTATTTCTGCATCAGCATGGGGCTTTACGGAATCAGTTTCTGTTTGCCCCAAATCATCAAGAACACCGGCGTCGCGGGCCCGTTCAACGTCGGACTGCTCACCGCGATTCCGTACGGTTGCGCAGCCATCGTCATGAATCTGATGAGCCGAAGCTCCGACCTTTCGGGGGAACGACGCTGGCATTTCAGCCTCGGTGCCATCGCCGGCGGCGTCGGCCTCATCATCAGCGCGCTCAATCCCACGAACACGACGCTCTCCCTCGCCGCACTTTCGCTGGCGACCGCGGGGGTGCTCTCCGCCTTTCCGATTTCATGGACGATGCCTACCGCCATGCTGGCCGGCACCTCGGCGGCCGCAGGCATCGCGCTGATCAATTCCATCGGCGGACTCGCCGGCTTCGTCAGCCCATACATCGTCGGCTGGATCAAGGACAACACGGGGCGGTTGGACCTCGGTTTGTACGCCATCGCCGGCAGCCTGTTCCTTGGTGCCATCCTCGTCCTCACCTTCGTCCCCGCGCACGGCAATCCCGCCGCTTCCGGCACCGCCGGCACCCCCGCGCGCGGGTCGTAAACCCGGGCATCGTCACCGTCGCTATCCCGAATCATTCAAGCGGGGCCCGCGTACGTGTCGCCAAGCCACGCCTGCGCCGCCGACACGTCCCGGGGCGAGAGGAGAAAGCTCGTCCAGGCCTTCTGCTCATGGCTGACGGCCGCCAATTCCCAAACACAGAACGTCGACTTGTGCGCGCCGTCCCGGGGAAACAGCGCGAAGTCGGCCATGCGCGCGCCGTCCTTGTAATAAACTGACTCCCAAATTTCGTTGTTGCCGCGCCAGGTCGAAACCAGCAGGAAATAAAAATCGTTCCCGCAGCGATGCAGGATGACAAAACCCAGCCCCTTGGCTTCCAGTGATGTCCTTGTCAGGAACGTACGCGCCAGGCGCTTGATTTCATCCGGCACGGGCTCATCCTCAGCCGCCAGTTCATACCATTTCAAGATTGCGCAGTCCGGCTCGACTGGACCGCAGGCGACAATGCGCTTTGGCGTGTGCCGGTAGGCGCCGTCCACACCCAAGTTCTCCGCCAGAATGGAGTCCATGAGCGGGACGGGCGGGTTCATGCGCGATCGGTCCGATGAAACCTGAAGACCGGCAAACGAAATATTTTTCACCTGCGACCTCATCGAACAATGACCCGCAGTCGCGCAAAGACCGTTCCCGAACTGAGCGGCAGCGACACGGAGTAAATATCCGTCCCGGCGCCGGCCTCACCCATCCAGGTGCCGGCACCGTGCCGCGACCATGACTGCAGGTCAGCGCTCGTCTCCACCGTGACGTCGAGGAGATCGGCGTTTCGACGGCGATAATAGGCAAATTCCACCGAAGCGCCATTCGCCGTGATGAAAGGTACGGCCGCGACCGAGGGCACCAGCGGATCGGACGACAGGAAGTACTCCATCGCGTTGTTCAGGCCGTCGCCGTCGGCATCAGCGCTCGGTGAAGATTCCGTCCCGGAAGGCCAGCTGATTTGTGCGGCCCACGCGGCATAGGTGAATGCGGGTGCGAGGTTGAGCCCAACCACGATGGGATCATGGTCCGAGCTGCGAAACGGTGTGCCCACGTTCAACGCCTGCTGCGCCGCCGACTTGTTCTCGAGATTGTAGTCGAGGCATGCGGGCTCGTCCGCGTTAACGTGCCACGTTCGGGCCGACGTGATCTGCCCCAAGAGGCTGGGCGAAGCGAGCGCGTGATCCAAATGACCGTATTGCCCCTCGAACGCGAACGAATAGCCGCCGGGGCCTTCAAACCATTCGAGCAAGTTGACGAATCCGGCCGCCCGAATGGCCGTGATCGGGTCCTCCTTCGCGTAGCTGTTCAAATCCCCGACGATGAGAAAGTCCGGATCGCCGCTGGCGGTCGGGTCGGTGGCCAGCCAGTCCACCAACCCTTGGGCTTGTTGCGTCCGCAGATGATTCAGGACGCCTTGTCCGTCGCCCTGGTCTGCGTCGAGGCCCGTGCCGGTGCCGCCCTTCGATCGAAAATGATTGACCACGACCGTGAATTTCTCGCCCGTGGCAATTTCACGAAAGGTCTGCGCCAGCGGTGGCCGATTCGCCCCAAACGGTGGCGTCGTGGTGGTCGCGGGCGACCCGACCGGTTCGACCGTTTGCTCGCGGTAATTGAGCGTGCATTTGATCAGATCACCACCGAGACCGAATGGAACAAAAACGTAGCGATACGTCGTGCCCGCGGGCGCCAGCGCGTTGAGGCCATTCACCAGGTCACGAACGGCGCTGTTTGCACCATAGCCGTCGTTCTCGACTTCGGTCAGGGCGTAGACGTCGGCCCGCAGCGCCAGCAGCTGCGCGAGGATTTTTTCGCGCTGCCGCGCCAGCTCGGCGGGGTTACTGGCCCCGCGCGCGGTGGGGAAACCCCCCCCCCCCCCCACCCCCGTGGAAAAGGTGTGGACCGTTGGCCCCGGCACCCCCCCCCCGCCCCCCACCGGCCGCCGCCGCGGGGGACCGGGATTAACCCCCCGG
>JANMQT010000404.1:0-4533 GCA_031370675.1 Verrucomicrobiota bacterium | reverse complement strand
GCTGGCCGCGCGAGGAACTGGCCACCGCCAAAAGCAATCGCATTGTACGCGAAGGTAGTAGCCGGTTGTCCGTTGGTATCGTGCACGGTCGCGGGTGACCAGTTGATGCCGTCCGCCGAGGTCAGACACGGGGAGGCCTGGTTTGCGCGCGTCGCCACGAACCGCCCGGCTCCGTAGGCGATCGCCAGCAGGTTTTCGCTGGTGCCGCTGCCCCGTGGGGACCAGACCAATCCATCCGGGGACGTCGTAATGACCCCATTGTTTCCTACCGCGACCCAGAGGCCGTTGCCGAACGTGACTGAATTCAGGTTCGACATCACGCCGCTGGCGACCGTTTGCCATGTCTTCTGGGCCGCCAAACGGTCGGCCACGAGGAACAAGGCCACGGCGAGGATCCATCGTCTCACACGGCTATTAGTGCAGTATTTGTGCAGGTCAGCAAGACGGGGGTTTTGTTTTCGATCCCCAGCGCTAGAATGTTCGCATGAATGTTGCCGTCGACCTGCACGACTATTTCGAAGGCTTCTCGTTTGAGTATCGCGGCTTGCTGCGCGTGCCGTGGAACCCGAAGAAAACGAAGCTCGACGGCAAATTGGAGCTGGTCGACAACCCCGGCCTGAACCGCACCAAGATCAATAATTTCAAAATCGCCGTCCGCTTCTTCGACGTTTCGCACACCATCGATTTTGGCGTGATCAACGGGAAGCCGATGCAGGAATACGTCGTTGAATGCTACGCAGAGCTGCAGGCGACCAACGTAATCACCACGGAGATGCAGGTGCTCGATCGCTGGCCCAGCAATCTCGGCGAGAATTATCTGGATTCCGGGAATCAGTATCCAGTGGAAGGCGTCGCCCGCGTGACGGCGCCAGTCCGCCCGGCGCGCGCGAAGTCGAAGAGGCGGAAGTGACCGCGGCAGCCGTCAACAGGCGGCGGTTCGTTGCGCAACTTCAGCGAGCGCCCGTGCCTCGAGCGCGTTGCGCCAACCGTTAGGTTCCAGCCATGAAGATCCCCTTGCTCTGCGCCGCGACCCTCCCGGCTGCGATCCTGGCCCTCGCTGTGGTTGGCTCCAACCGGTTGGCTGCGGCGGAACCCGCCCCCGATGTCGTCGAGGCCAAGCTCAAGTCGGCCGGCGACGCGCGTGATGTCATCTATAAGGAGAAGCGCGAGCGCGCCTCGCTCGTCTTCTTCAAGGCGGAAGTGGAGAAATTCATCGCGGAATACCCCACGCGCCCGGTGCCGGCTCCTCGGGCTACGCCCCTCAAGCCCTCAAGCTCGCCGGCTAAACGGCCGGGACGTTCGAAGTAGCCGGCGGCGTCGCGACCCTCCCACGAGCGATGGTAATCCGTTTCCGTCACGAGTCGCTGGTCCGTTTCCTCCCGACTGCCTTTCGCTTCACGACGGCCTGCCGCAGGAGGTACTCGATTTGCCCGTTGACGCTGCGTAATTCGTCGGCGGCCCATTTTTCGAGGTCGTTCCAGAGATCCGGCGGCACGCGCAGGAGGAAGGGTTTGCGTTCGCTGCCAGCCATCGACTTTTAGTTGTAGAGCGTGCCCGTGTTGATGACCGGCGTCACCTCGCCCTCGCCGCAGAGCACGACCAGCAGGTTGCTCACCATGGCGGCTTTGCGCTCCTCGTCCATGAGCACCACGCCTTTTTCAGCCAGGTCTGCCAACGCCATGTGGACCATGCTGACAGCGCCGTGCACGATTTTGGTCCGCGCGGCGATGACCGCCTCTGCTTGCTGCCGACGCAACATGGCCTGGGCGATCTCGGGCGCGTACGCCAGATGGGTCAGGCGCGCTTCGTCCACCGTCACACCCGCCTTCGTCAGGCGCACCTTCAATTCGTCCTGCAAACCCCGCGCCACTTCGTCCGCGCTGTCGCGCAGGGTCGGCTCGGCTTCGTCTTCGGACCGGTCGTAGCTGTACAGGCTCGCGACATGCCGAATGGCTGATTCACTCTGGATCTGCACATAGCTTTCAAAATCATCCACGTCGAACGCCGCCTTCGCCGTATCCTCGACCCGCCAGACAATCACCGCCGCGATCTCGACCGGATTGCCGCGCTTGTCGTTCACCTTCAATTTCTCGCTGTTGAAATTGCGCGCCCGCAGCGAAATTTTCGCGCTCAGGCTGCGGAAGGCGGGCGTGTTCCCGTAGGTCTTGCTGTGTTCCGCCGATTCCTCACGGCGACTGAGCTGGATCGGGGAGCGCATGCGCGAATAGAACGGATTGGCCCAGTAAAATCCGCTTTGGCGCACGGTGCCGTGATAATTCCCGAACAGGAGAAGAACCCGGGCCTCGTTCGGCTGCAGGGTGAAATGCCCACGGAACAGAATGAGGGCGAGGACCACCAGGCCGATTCCTCCGAGGACGAGCCAGCCTGACGCGCCCGGCCGCCCGGCGACGAATTGTTGCAGGAGCAAACCAATTCCTCCGAAGAGCAACGCGCCATTAAAGAGCAGCATGAACCAGCCACTGAGCGCCGCCGAATTTTTCTCCAGACTGTTCGTTTGGGTAAGAGGGATGTTCGTCATATGAGTTTTGATTGATATTGATGTGATATCATATCGATATAACACGTCAAGCAGGAAGTTTCCACCCCAAGGCAAAGCGGCGCCTGCTCCTCTGGAACGAGCGCCGCGCCTTTCTGTCAGGCTCCGTGCTTCCGCGAGCTCCGTGCGAAATCTCTTTCGCTGCTTCATGATCCTCAATGAACCCTGCGTCCAAGGCGGTTCCCAACGGCGGGGCCGGCAGACATCGTGCAAGTTTGGAATGCAGCGATGGCTTGAGTAAACGAATGAAAGTCATACGTTTAACCGATGAAAGCGTTCTTCCGGGCAACTCGCCCTTGCGTGATTGGCTTCACATTCGCCCTGCTTGCGTCGGCACCGCTGGCCTGGGCGGCGGAGCGCACTCCCGATGTCGTCGAAGCCAAGCTCAAGGCGGCCAGCGAGGCGCGTGATGTGATCTATAAGGAGAAGGGCGACCGCGCCTCGCTCGTCTTTTTCAAGGCGGAGGTGGAGAAATTGATCGCGGAGTATCCCACGCGCCCCGAACCAATCGAGGGGCTTCTGGAGGTTGCCTACGAGAGCCCCGATGCCGAGGCCAGGACTCTGTTCTTGCGCGTCGCCGCCGCGCCGATCTCGACCGACCGGATGCGGGCGAGTGCGCAGAGTCAGCTCGCGCGCCTGGACCGGATCGGCAAACCACTCGATCTGAAATTTACTTCCACGGATGGTCGCGCGGTGGACCTGGCCGCGCTGCGCGGCAAGGTCGTGGTCATCGACTTCTGGGCCACCTGGTGCGGGCCCTGCATGCAGGACCTGCCGGGCTTCAAGCAGGTGGTCAACCAGTTCAAGGACCGCGGTGTGGAGATTGTCGGCATCAGCCTCGACAAGGATCGCGCCAAGCTCGACGCGGTGGTCGCGCGCGAGAACATGTTCTGGCCGCAATATTTCGATGGCCTCGGCTGGAAGAACGAGCTTGCCGTGAAGTTCGGCGTCCAAAGCATCCCCGCGCTTTGGCTGGTCGATCCGCAGGGCATCCTGCGCGACACCTCCGGCCGCGAGGATCTGACAACGAAGCTTGAGGCGATGTTGAAGCGGTAAAGGACTCCCGACCGGCGCGCGGATAAATCTGCCGCGTTGACGCGGCGGGAGCTTGTCATCCGGGATCGCTTCAGTAGCGTCCCCGCTCGATGATTTCAGGTTTGTCCAAGCCAAATGCCGCCCTCCTCATCGTCGGCCATGGCTCCACCCAAAATCCGGACTCAAGTCCGCCGAGTCATTTGCACGCGGATGTGATTCGCGGGCGGCGCGTCTTCGGCGAGGTGGCCTGCGCGTTCTGGAAGGAGGAGCCCAGCCTGCGCGAGGCGGATTATCTCTTTGAGAAACGCGAGGTCTACGTCGTGCCGAATTTCATCAGCGAAGGCTACTTCACGACGAACGTGATTCCGCGCGAGTTGGAATTGTCCGGACCCGTCACGCGCAAAGCGGACGGTACAATATGGAAATATTGCGAGCCGGCGGGCAGTCACGAACGCATGACCGAGCTGCTGCTGCGCCGCGCGCGCGAGATCGCGCCGGGCGTGCCGGAAAATGAGGCGAGCCTGCTCATTGTCGGCCACGGCACGGGACTGAACGACAACTCCGCGGTGGCGGCGAAGGAGCAGGTCAAGCGCCTGCGCGAGCGCACGCACTACGCCGAGGTGCTCGCGACCTACATGGAGGAACCGCCGCTCATTTCGAAGTGGGACGAGCTGACCACCGCGCCGAATGTCGTGGTGGTGCCGTTCTTCATCTCGGACGGGCTGCACTCGTACCAGGACATACCCGTGCTGCTCGGCCTTGAGAGCGAGCCGACCGCCGCGGCAAGCCAGCGCGACGTCTTCCGACAGAATCCGCGCGAGCTGCGCGGCCGCCGGCTTTACTACGCGAGCGCGATCGGCACGGAGCCGCAGTTCGCGGAGATCATTCTCGATCAGGTGGCCGCGTTTGATGCGAAACATGGGACGACTTGAGGACGCGCT
>JANMQT010000378.1:0-4284 GCA_031370675.1 Verrucomicrobiota bacterium | reverse complement strand
CTCGGTCACGCAGCGCACGCGCGAATTTGGCATTCGCATGGCGCTCGGCGCCCAGGCCGGATCGGTCCGCGCGCTCGTGCTCCGGCGCGGCCTCAAGCTGGTCGGTCTCGGCCTCGTCGCGGGGTGCGCCGGCGCGGTGCTGCTCGGCCGCGTGATGAGCAGCCTGCTCTTCGCCACCAGTCCATTCGACCCGCCCACGCTGGTCGGAGTTTTTTCCCTCCTCAGCATCTCCGCCGTGACCGCCTGCCTGGTGCCCGCGTGGCGCGCCACGCGGGTGAATCCGACGGTCGCGCTGCGCGCGGACTAATTGAGACGTGATGAGCTCTTGAGGATCATGAACAACCTGAAATTCGCCTTTCGACAGTTCCTCAAGCACCCTGGCTTCACCGCCGTGGCCGTGCTCGCGCTCGCGCTCGGCATCGGCGCGAACACCGCGATCTTCAGCATCATCAACGCGGTTTTCCTCCGCCCGCTCCCGTATGCGCATCCCGAAGAAATCGTGCAGCTCACCTCGACCGAGCCGGCACAAAAGATTGAGCGCGCCGGGTTTTCCTATCCGCGGATGCTAGCGGTCCGCGAGGGCCAGCGGGTCTTCAGCGACATGGCCGTCACGATCCAAAATCCGTTCACGGTGACGGGCCGGGGCGACCCCGAGCAATTGCAGGGCATGATGGTCAGTTCGAACTATTTCGCCTTTCTGGGGGTGCAGCCGTTGCACGGTCGCGGCTTTTCCGTGGACGAGGATCGCCCCGGTGGCCCCGCGGTGGTGATCCTGAGTCACGGCTATTGGGAGCGGCAATTTGGTTCCAGTCGCGACGCGATTGGCCAGTCCCTCACGATCGACGGCAAACCCCATACGATCATCAGCGTTCTGCCCAAGACGCTTTCGCGGTTTCCCTTCAACCAAATCGACCTCTGGACGCCGCGACCGGCGGACTCGCCGCTCCTGACCGACGATCAGATCAATCATGGCGGCTACTTCTTTAACGTCTTTGCGCGGCTCAATCCCGGCGTCTCGATTCAACAGGCCCGCGAGGCCGTCGCTGTCCTCGCGGCCGGCTACGGCGCGGCACACCCGACCCATGCCGATGCCAAGGCAAAGGCCGAGGTGGGTTTTGTCCTCGACGGCTTGATCGGTGGCCAGCGCCAGACTTTTGGCATGCTCTTCGCCGCGGTGGGCTGCGTGCTGCTGATCGCCTGCGCGAATGTCGCCAACCTGCTGCTCGCGCGCTTCGCCAGTCGGCGCAAGGAAATCGCGATTCGATTTGCGCTCGGCGCGACCCGGAAGGATGTCGTCCGGCAATTCCTGACGGAGAGCGTTCTGCTGGCCCTGGGCGGCGGTCTGCTGGGATTGGTCCTGGCCAGTTGGAGCGTGAAACTGGTGGTGCGTCTCGGCCGGGATTTCATTCCGCGGGTGGAGGAGATCTCGCTCGATTTCACAGTGCTCGCGTTCACGATTGGAGCGTCCCTGCTGACCGGACTGATCATGGGCCTGATGCCGGCCCTGCAGGTTGCGAGGGCCGACATGAATGAAGCATTGAAGGACGCGAGCCGTGGCTCCACCGGCGATGGTCGCCAGAATCGCTTTCGCAGCGGCTTGCTGGTCGCGGAGGTGGCCGTTTCCTTTGTCCTGCTCATTGCGGCGAGCCTGTTGGTCTCCAGTTTTGTGCGCCTGCAGAACGTGTCGCCTGGCTTCAAGTCCGCGGGCATCTTCACCGGCCAGATGCTGGCGCCCGCGAGCCAGTATCCGGCCCGCACCGAGGTGCTGGCGAATTTCTACGTGCGTTTGCTGCAGCGGCTTCAGGCCATCCCGGGCGCAAAGTCGGTGGCGCTCAGCGACAATCCCCCGCTCAGCGGCAACAACGGTGCCTCGCCCTACGCCGTGGTCGGACGGGCCAATCCCCCCTTGAGCGAACAGCCGCTCGCCATCCGTCATCTCATCAGCCCCAACCGCTTCGGCCTTCTCGGGATCCCGCTCAAGCTGGGCCGTGATTTCACCGAAGCCGACACGCCGACGAGCAACCCGGTCATCATCATCAACGAGACGACGGCCAGGAAACTTTTCCCGAACGAAAACCCACTGGGCCAGAAACTCGTCACGGGCATGGGGCAGATGGTGGCCGAGATCGTCGGGGTGGCCGCGGACACGCACACCGCCAGCCTAACCACGCCGCCCGACGCCGAGATGTATTACCCGGTGCTGCAAAGGCCGGAGCAATTCACCGTCATCATGGTGCGCACGGACGTCGATCCATTGAGCCTGACATCAAGCGTCCGCTCCGCGTTGCGCGAGGTCGACGCCGGCATTCCGCTCACCAACCCCGGGACCATGGACCAGGTTGTGGCGCAGTCGGTCGTCGACCGTCGCCTCACCATGATATTGCTGGCGGTGTTTGCTGGACTGGCGCTCGTGCTGGCGAGCATCGGCATCTACAGCGTGATGGCTTACTCCGTCACGCAGCGCACCAGCGAGATCGGGGTGCGCATGGCCCTCGGGGCTGGCCCCGGTGACGTGGTTCGCATGGTCGTTGGCGAGGGCATGAAGTTGGTGTGCATCGGCGTCGCCGTGGGCGCGGCCGGCGCGCTCGCACTCACGCGACTGATGTCCGCGCTACTCTTCGAGGTGCGCCCTTCGGATCCACTCGTGTACGCCGGCGTTATCGGCGTCATCCTCCTCGTCGCCATCCTCGCCAATCTGATCCCCGCCTTCCGTGCCACGCGGATCGATCCCATGGTCGCCCTGCGGACGGACTGACCAAGTGACAAGTGATGAGTGAAAAGTGACGAGCCAAGAAACACGTCCCCTCGCTCATTCCTCCATTCGCAACCCGAATCTCATGACTCTTCACTCGTAACTCATCACTTCCCATCATGCTCACCGATCTCAAATTCGCCCTCCGGCAATTGTGGAAGAATCCCGGCTTCACCGCCGTGGCCATCCTCGCGCTCGCGCTGGGCATCGGCGCGAACACCGCGATCTTCAGCGTGGTCAATGCCGTGCTGCTCAAGCCGCTGCCTTTTCCCGACCCCGAACGCCTGGTCGCCATCGGCACCCGCAGTCTGCGCGAGTCGACCCCAAGCGTGGGCCTGAATTCGATGTCTTATCCCGACTTTTTCGACTATCGCTCGCAGAACCAGAGCTTTTCGCACATCGCACTCTACTCCGACGTCGCTTATTCCCTCGTGGGACAGGACGACGTCAAGAGCGTGCGCGGCGAGAAGGTCAGCGCGGATTTCTTGAACGTGCTCGGCGTGAAGCCGATGCTGGGGCACGATTTCGTGCGCGACGACGAACTGGCCGGCGGCGGGCCGGGCGGTCTGAAGGTTATTCTCTCCCACGAATTCTGGCAGCGGGAATTCAAGGGAGATCCGGCGGCGCTTGGGCGCGCGCTGAGTCTCGACGGACGTCCGCACACCGTCATCGGCGTGATGCCGCAGGGCTTTCAATTCCCCATCCAAACCGAGCTATCGGATGTGTATGTCACGTTCGCCGAGGACGCCTCGACCTCGGATGGCACGAAGCCCTCGACCGAGCAACGCGGCAGCCACAGCTTTCGCGGGATCGCACGGTTGAAGCCGGGGATCACGCAGGAGAGGTCGGAGCTTGACCTCAGGACGATCGCGGGCGCCCTCACGCAACAATATCCGGATACGAATACCAATTTCAGTGCCGGCAGCATCCCGCTGCGCGAGGAACTCGTCGGGGACGTCCGGGTCGCGCTCTACATCCTTTTCGGCGCCGTGCTTTGCGTTCTTCTGATCGCGAGTGCGAACGTCGCCAATCTGCAGCTGGCGCGCGCATCAGTGCGGGGTCGCGAAATGGCTGTGCGAGCCGCCCTGGGCGCGGGGCGCGGACGAATCGTCCGCCAGCTTCTGACCGAAAGTGTCCTGCTTTCGGCCATCGGCGGCCTGCTCGGTTTCATCCTCGCGCAGTGGGGCACCCGGGCCCTCGTCGCGGTGGTGCCACAAAATCTGCCGCTTGCCGCGGACATCGAACTGGACGGCTTCGTGCTGGCCTTCACGCTGCTCGTTTCGCTCGGGACCGGCATCTTCTTCGGCCTCGTTCCCGCTCTCGGCGCCTCGCGAGTCGACCTCGCGGGTTCCTTGAAATCAGGATCGCGCGGCTCGACCGGCGGGGGCGGTAGCCACCGGCTGCGCAACATGCTGGTAGTCGCGGAAATTTCGCTCGCGCTCGTCCTGCTCGTGGGCGCGGGTCTGTTGATTCAGAGCTTTGCCCGACTCGGCCAGGTAAATCCGGGCGTGCAGTCCGCCGGGCTGCTCACG
>JANMQT010000376.1:0-3593 GCA_031370675.1 Verrucomicrobiota bacterium | reverse complement strand
CGGCGCAATGGACCCACCCCGCCTCGGTCCGCTCCTCCTCGTCGCGTTCCTTCAATCGGCCGAGCCGCGCGATGATCCGCGCACACGCCTCCTGGTAATCCTCCTGCCCTTCGGAATAGTCGATCCACCCGCGCCCGCCGCTGAGCTCCTTCTCCTTGCCCTCGCGCGCCTTCAATATGTTGAGCGCCTCGGCCACGCTGACCTCCGGCGCATCCTCCGACACGTCGAGCAGCTCGGGGTCGAACGCCCGTTCGGCGACGTCCATCAGCAGCATCTGCAGCCGCGCCTTGCCCGTCTCGACCGCCGCTTCCCACAGCCGCCGGAACTCGGGCCGCCGGCTGCGCCGCGCATAGATGGCATTGGTCGAAAACCCCGCCGCCGCCGCCGCGCTGCGCACATTCGCGCGATCGGCCAGCGCATAGAAAAAGCGCTTCTCCGCCGCCGCCGTCCACCGCCCCGCCCCACCCCGCGCCGCCCGCGCCCCATCCGCGCCGGGTTGCAGCACCAATAGATCCGCTCCTGCGCCAAGGCCCCCTCTCCCGCCTGCGGGAGAGGGTTGGGGTGAGGGCTCTTCTGCTTCATCTTCAATTCGTCCTGAGCGCAGGCTCTCCTGAGCGGCGTCGAAGGATCGAAGGGCGTTCTCCCACGCCTCGGCAAAATCCGCATGAGCCTTCCGCCGAGCATAAGCCGTCGTAAAATCCACCCCAGCATCCAGCGCCGCCGCGCGCACGTCGCCGCGCATCTCGAGCGCCCGCAAAAACGCCCCCATCCACCGCGGCGGTTTCCTTGTCTTGGTCATGTCCATTTCCTCGTCATCCCCGCGCATGCGGGGACCCAGCTTCAATGTCAGTTTCCCGGCGAAGGCCGAAACCCAGCGGTTCGCTGTCTGGACGAGTTATAACCTATCTGGTATGCTGTAGGACAATGATTTTTAAATGAGGGTCGCGCGGTAGCTTGTCGGATTAAGCGCCAATCGCTCACTTAACGGAGACCGCAGTTCGAATGCGCTGGGCTTTTCGACAAAGCTGTACAGGCGCAGCAGTCTGAAGGCATCTGCCCGCTCCTCACTGAAAGCCCGCTCATTCTCCGAAATGAAAAACGGCGTTTTGGCGGGGCCGTTTGTGGTCTTCACCTCAATCAGACGTTCGCATCCGTCCAACTCGAACGAAAGAATGTCGTAGCCAGCACCATCTCCTCGCACTTCGGATGTCCACTCAACCTTCCGTGCGAGATCGGCTCGCTCAGCCGACCTAAGCCGTTGCTGCTCGTGTAGGTAAACCAGCTCTTCGCCCTGCTTACCAAGCTTGCGGTTTTGCGCGTCCCGCTCCGCGGGATCGAACTTTCGAACAAGTCGTCGAAGCGCCTCGGGTTCAATGTGCTCGTTGGCATCAATAACTGGCGGCGGCCCGATCCAAAGAGTGGATGTTTCAGCGAGGCGCTGGGGCGTCGATAGCGCATGCTCGAAGACCGCAGCGCCCATCGCCGTCAAATATCGCTCAACAGCATCGATGAGCGAGTTCTGAAAGTGGGGAAGCGCCTTGTAACCGAGGATCGGACGGAGACCCAAGCGCTGTAGCACCGCACTAATGTTCTGGTGTTTCCTTTCGATTGAACCTGGGTCACGTCCAATCAGATTTTGCAGAGTTCGACGATGCTTCGACTTATTGTAGGTTCTGCCGGCAATTTCATCTGCAAGCATATTGAAGTAATCGGCTACAATCGCGTCAACTTCCAACGCGGACCAGATACTTCCCCGAACATTGCTCATCCGTAGCGGATCATATCAGCGCTCGAACGAATTGACAGATGGCATCTGTACGACTGAAGGATGCGACGTCGCGAGGAGCCCGCGTAATGTGGACCGCTTTTGAGTACATGTATCGAGATGCCGGAAACTTCAAAGCATTTGGCTCCGTTCTGCTGGAAGGCTCCGTTAGCGAGGCAGATCAGTCGATCGTCGAAAGTCGACTCTCTAGTGGAGAATTCTTCATCGCCGAACAAGTGGACGTGCCGCCCCTTTACGCCCAACTGTATCGCTGGAGTGGGGGCCGAACTGCCTCGGATCACTGCTGGCACCAGTTTGAGGGTTTTCGTGATCTCGCGGAGCCGCCGACGGACACATCAATCCCCCCTAGCGCGATCGATTTTGTTGCAAGATTCGCCGCAGTGAGCGCGTGGAATGAGAGCCTCTCTCCCCATTTTTGCTGGTGATCGCAGCTTAGAAGCCTCTGACATGGGAACCACTTGATGATGGCTGCCTCAACGGCGACAATCCCGCCGTGTCTACATCGAATCGCATCGCTAGAATGAGACAGTTACTCCCGTCACTAATCGCTGACGGCTATAAGTCTTATGAAGTTCCTGGCGTATGTGAGCGCCTCGGCTTGGAATCGGGAACTGAAGGCGAAGCTTTCAACAGCAAAAGACAGTATGTCCATAAACGCCTGAGCAAACTGTCAGCCGCTCAGGTCCGCGCTGCGGCTGCCGAATTGGCAATCGACATCGACAGCGCGGAACTTGAGAAATTGCTCAGGGAGGATGCTAGCCCCAGCCATGCATCCATTTCTGACACGCTCAAGCGATTAGATGCGCAAGTGGTTCACACTCGCTGGGAATTGGCGCTTCAGCGTCGGTCATCGGATCCAGCCGGTGCGATTACGCTAGCGCGAACGCTCTTAGAGGATGTTTGCAAATGGGTGCTGTCAGAATCCGCGGTGTCGTATTCCGATAGGGACGACCTCCCTCAGCTCTATCGAAAAGTCGCCGCGACCCTGAATCTTGCGCCTGACATTCACACAGAAGAGATCTTCAAGCGCATCTTGGGCAGCTGTCAGTCCGTCGTAGAGTCGTTGGCTTCGCTTCGAAACAAGCTGGGCGATGCCCACAGTTCAGGCCCGCTCAAGGCCCGACCTGCCGCCCGTCACGCTGAATTAGCCGTCAACCTCTCAGGTGCAATGGCTACATTTCTGGTCGCGACATGGGAGACCACTAGGAGCTGAGCGTACCACCTTTCAGCTGTCGTTCTCTTTCCACAAAAAGGGCCGCCCCTCGACGGGACGGCCCTTCTTGTTCCTGAACCGGCTCGAAGTACCACTTCGAGACGAGGCGTTTACCCGAGCATTTCCTGCTCGAGCTTCTTGGCCATTTCTTCGATGTTCTCGGGCGGCCAGCCGGGGATGTCCATGCCCAGCCGCAGACCCATCGACGCCAACACTTCCTTGATTTCGTTCAAGGACTTGCGGCCGAAATTCGGCGTGCGGAGCATCTCCGCTTCGGTCTTCTGGACGAGGTCGCCGATGTAGATGATGTTGTCGTTCTTGAGGCAATTGGCGCTGCGCACGCTAAGCTCGAGCTCGTCGACCTTCTTCAAGAGGTAGCGGTTGAGCTGGTTGGCATCGGCCTGGGTGTCGGTCGGCATCGCCGCGGTGCCGCCCATCATCGCCGGGGCGGCTTGACGGATCGCGCCTTCCTCGAAGTGGACGAACAATTGCAGCTGGTCCTGGAGGATCCGCGCGGCATAGCCCAGGGCATCCTCGGGGCTGATCGTGCCGTCGGTGTCGATGGTCAGCGTCAATTTGTCGTAATCGAGCTCC
>JANMQT010000371.1:0-2937 GCA_031370675.1 Verrucomicrobiota bacterium | reverse complement strand
GGGCGCAATTGCCTGAGCAGGCGGAGGTTTTTCTTTTTCTGCAATACGGCGAGCGCCCCGGCGGTGAAATCCGGCGCGATGATGACCTCGCTGAAAATTTCCGCGATGGCGGCGGCGAGAGTTTCGTCCAGCGGCCGGTTGACCGCGATGATGCCGCCGAAGGGCGCCTGGCGATCGGTGGCCAGCGCCTTCTCCCAGGCCGCGAGCAGCGTCGCCGCGTCGCTCCCGACCCCGCAGGGATTGTTGTGCTTGAGGATGGCGCAGGCTGGCTCGTCGAATTCGCCGATCAATTCCGCCGCGGCCGAGAGATCGAGGATGTTGTTGTAGGATAATTCCTTGCCGTGGAGCTGCGTGAAAAAGGACGCGAAGTCCGGCCCCGCCAACGCGGCCTGCTGATGCGGATTCTCGCCGTAGCGCAGCGTGACCTGCGGCGCGTGGCGCAAGGCGGGATGCGCCAGGCTCGCGCCGGGATCATTGCCCTGCTTCAGGCCGAGGTACGACGCGATGGCCCGATCGTACGCCGCCGTGACCGTGAAAACCTTCAACGCGAGACGCGCCCGCGTCTCCTCGCTCGTCCCGCCGTCGAGTTGCACCATCTCCGCAAGCACGGGTTCGTAGTCGGCGGGATCGGTCACCACCGTGACGGATCTGAAATTCTTCGCCGCGCTGCGGAGCATGGCGGGACCGCCGATGTCGATTTGCTCAATCGCTTCCGGCAAGGTGGTCTCGGCGCGCGCCACGGTCTGCTCGAACGGGTAAAGATTGACCACGAGCAAATCGATCGGCTGGATGCCGCTGCGCACGGCCTGTTCCTCATGCTCGGCATCACCGCGCCGGTAGAGCAAGCCACCGTGCACCGTCGGGTGCAGCGTCTTCACCCGTCCCGAAAGAATTTCCGGGAAACCGGTGTAGGCGGAAATCTCCACCACCGGCACCCCGTTCTCGCGCAGGAATTTCGCCGTCCCGCCGGTGGAAAGCAATTCGATGCCCAGTGCGGCCATGCGCTGCGCGAAGGGTAGCAGGCCGGTCTTGTCGGAAACGGAGAGAAGCGCGCGGGTAATTTTCATTCGGGGAGGGGGCAATGAAGAGTGGTCCGTGCCCTCTGCCAAATGGCGATTGCGACAATTTCGCTCGGTCGAGCCCGGAGCGAACGGCATTTGACGCCCGCACTCCGCTCGCTTGACTGGCGGCCACCATGACGCAATCCGAAATCTTTGGCCGCCTGCCGGCTCCGCTCGCGCACGAAATCCTTTCCCACGTGCTCAAGGCGCAGCGGCCCTCGTATGCGGTGGCCCTGCAGACGCTGGCGGCCCAGCGGAAATTCCGCCCGATCTTCATCGAGCGGAAACCGCCGATCGAACGCCACGCCTGGATGCAGCAGCAGCTCGGACGCAGCCTGAACGAGGAACTCGCCGCCAACATTCTCGGCCTCTGGCTCACCGGACCGCAGGCGCCGATGCTGGCCGCCTTTCTCGACGCGCTCGGGATCGCGCACGACGGCAAGGGTTCGCTCGAGACGCTGCCACCGTCGCCCACCAAGGACGCGCTCAAGTCGGCCATCGACTCGCTGCTCGCGAAATTCCCGGCTGATCACGTGAAGACCTATCTACAGGCATTCCAGGTCTCGGAACCCACGGCCTGGCCGGCCCTGGGCGAGCTCCTGGCCGAGGATCCGCGCCTCGCGTTTTGAGGTCACACCCGACGGGGAAAAAACAAAGGCCGCCGGGTTTCCACCCGACGGCCTCTGCAGAGTCGAATTGCCTTTTAGGATTCGATGCCGATGTCGACATCCTTGGTTTCCGGCAGGAACAGCATACCGACGACAAAGGTCATGGCGGCGATGACAATCGGGTACCAGAGGCCATTATAGATGTTGCCGGTGAACACCACGATGGAGGTCGCGATGAGCGGCAGGAAGCCTCTGAACCAACCGTTGCCAATGTGGTACGGCAGCGACATGGAGGTATAGCGGATCCGCGTCGGGAACAATTCCACGAGTTGCGCCGCAATCGGGCCGTATACCATGGTCACGTAAATCATGAGGATGCTCAGCAATAAAATGAGCATGGGCTTGTTCATCTTCGATTCATCGGCGGCGTTGCCGCCCAGCGGATGTTTGACGGCAACCTTGGTGTAGCCGGTGCCGGCGATCGCCTCGTCGTAGGCTTTCTTCGATGCCGCGTTGCCGGCCTTGTCCGCCGCCAGGGCAAACCCCGTGACTGACTTGTCGCCGATTTGCATGATGAGCGGATCATTGCCCTTGGCCGGAGCAATCGTGAACGGGATGCCCTTGCTGTTCAGGTAGGTGCGCGCCTCATTTGTCGCGGAGGGGGCAAGCTTGCCACCAACGATCTGCCGGAAGGCCGCCCCCATGGCGTCAAACGTCGTCTTCACCGCGCCCTCGGCCTCATTGCTGTAGAGCGTAACGGGCGTGGCCGTCACCGCGTCCTCCAGCGTCGGATTCGCGTAGTGCGTGAGCCCCTTGAAGATCGGTTGATAGGTCAGAATCGCGAGCAGACAGCCGCCGAGGATGATGGGCTTGCGGCCAATCTTGTCGGACAGCTTGCCGAAGAAGATGAAGAATGGTGTGCCGATCAGCAGCGCGATGCCGACGAGGATGTAGCCGGTCAAGACGTTGACTTTCAAGGTCGTCGTCAGGAAAAAGAGCGCGTAAAACTGACCGCAATACCAAACGACGCCCTGGCCGGCCGTGGAACCCAGCAACGCCAGAACCACCAGCTTCAAATTAGCCGGGTTGGTAAAGCTATCCGAGAGCGGACTCTTCGATCCCTTGCCGCTGGCCTTCATTTCGAGGAAGAGCGGGGACTCATTCAAGCGGAGGCGGATGTACACCGAAACACCCAGCAGAATGAACGAAACGAGAAACGGAATGCGCCAGCCCCACGCTTCGAACGTGGTCAGGCTCGCGGGATTCGC
>JANMQT010000289.1:0-2918 GCA_031370675.1 Verrucomicrobiota bacterium | reverse complement strand
CAAGTGGGACGCGTGGTCGCCCTGGGCGAAACTCGATCGGCCATGAAGACCACGTTCGAAGGCCCGGCTGCGGGGACCGGCGCGATCTACAAGTGGGCGGGGAACAAGGACGTCGGCGAGGGACAAATGACACTGCTCGAGAGCAAGCTGAATGAACTGGTGCAGATCAAACTGCAATTCCTCAAGCCGTTCGCGGACATCTGCGACACGGAATTTACGTTCAAGCCCGACGGTGGCCAAACCACGGTGACCTGGACCATGTCGGGCGAGCGAAATTTTCTCGCCAAGGCAATTTGCCTGTTCATGAACATGGACAAGCTGGTGGGCGGCGATTTCGAGAAGGGCCTCGCCAAGTTGAAGGCCGACTCGGAGGCGAAGAAGTAAGGCGGGAGTCGAGCGTCGAGAGGTAGGGGCGACCGTCCTCGGTCGTCCCAAATTGAACGCCGGGCGCAGGGTAGAGATTTAACCGCCACTTCCGCAGAGACGTTGCGTCTTTGAGTTTGGGACGAGCGAGGACGCTCGTCCCTACCATCTGCCGTCGGCTCGGGACGAGCCGAACCACCTCCGAGCCGGCCTGACTCCGCGCTGGACTCGCCCGACGAGCGGAAGTAGGCGTGACGGCGTGGATCCCACCAGTCTTCGCTCCCACAACCCGTTCTTGCCGCCGCTGGAGTCGGTGTCGGTAGAAATTCGATACAATGTGGATGCGATCGTGGAGTTAATTCCGATTCTCGCCGTTTCTCTCATGGAGTTTGCCCGCTACTACGGCGGTGTGCTGGTGAATCAGTACAACAAGCGAACGTCGGAATCGAACAGCCAGTACCTGGTCCTTTGCATTTTTGACGCCCAGCTCAGCCAGTTGTTCGGGTACTTTCAGCAGGCCGTGCAGGATGACACCGTGGCGTCGAATCTTGCCCGCGCGGTCTTGTACCAGGCGCTCGGCAAGACCCCGCATTGTGACGACCAGAGCATTTTCCTGGGATTAAGCTACAAGCTGCGCGGCAGGGAGAAATACGAGGCCGTCACGAGAATTTTTCCCAGTGCCAACGACCCGGTCGGCGCGACCTTTGGCCGGGAATTCGCGCAGCTTATTTATGGGCGGACTTCCGGTGAGGTGGTGATGCTCGGGATGTCAAAGTTGATGGCGATCGGTCTTTACACCGAGGCGAATATTCGGGGAATCCTGTTTGGCGAGGAATTCACCGCAGAGGATCGTGCTCGCGTCGAGGCCCTCTGCGCGGAACATGACCAGAAAGCGAACCGCGAGATCCAGGAATTTCGCCGCCGAAATCCCGGCGCGGGTTTGTGAGCGGGTGAACCGCGGATTACTTGACCTTCGTCACCGGCGGAATTTTCCACGTACCGGTGAGAATCGAAGGGCTCGCCACCCGCGGCCAATAAAGACGCATCATGAGGATGAACTTGTCCTTGGGTGCGGGCAGCCAGTTCGATTCCTTTTCGGGGCCGGGACTCTCGTTCTGCACGTAGAGATCCACGGAGCCATCGGCGTTGGGCTTGAGCGCCTGACGCGCGCTGATGCTGTACCGATTGATCGCATTGGGCACGAAGAAGTAGGAGGAGTCATAGATGGTCAGCGACCAAAAGCCGTCCGCCGGCGGCAGCAGGCCCTTGTCGAAGTGAAGGACATACTTGTTGGCGCCAGTGTAGGGCTTGCCGGTCGCATCCGTTTCCGACGTTGGATAAACGGCATCCTGCGGGCGATTCGCCCCGAGACCGATGGCGGTGATGAAGGCGCGTTGGAGGTAGTCGGTGCCGTAAATGCCGGTCTTCGTCGAGAACGTCCAGCCGTTTTCCAACCGCCCCGCCTGCTTCAGGTGCGCCAGGATTTTGGCAAAGGCGGGCTTCGGCACTCTGGCCAGCGCCGCCGCCGCGGCCGGGGGCAGCTTGGTTCGGTCGAACGGCTGGCCTGGTGCAATGCCCAGCCTCGCCAGCTTCGCAACCATCGGTGCGTCCGAAACGAAAGTACGATTGTCCTTCAGCAATTGCGCGAGCAGGCTGAAGTAGGCGTCGGCGCTCAGAGCGTTCACCTGTTCCCGGATGGCGGTATTCATGTCGATGCTGGGATCGACTTTTCCCGGCGGGGGTGTGTAGGGCTTGCCATAGGAGCTGAGTGGCGCGAGGGAAATTTCATCCTGCAACTTGTGGACCGCCGCATAATCCTCCGGCGTGCCCGTGCAATAAATGCGCCCCAGAATCCAAACGATGGCCGTCGGCGATTTGTATTCCTTCACGCCCGCCGGCAGTGGGCCCTTCCAGCCGGGGCCGGTGATGGCGTATTGCTGCGGCTTAGTGCCGGTGGTGCGCTTGCCCGGCACCTGGAAGACGTTCGTCCAGCCGTCGAGCATCGGGAAGAGATAGTAACGATCGTTGGCATCCGGCAGACTCAGGATGTAGGGCTCCTTGCTGACATCGATGAAACCGGTCGTGTAAAGCGTATCCGCGTTCGGCGCGGTGACGAGATGGTCGTCGACTGCGGGATACTGCCGCAGGCGGGCGAGTTGACCCATCGGCGCGCGCGATCCCTCCACCTTTTCGACATTGGTCAGGCCGCGGCGAGTGTACTCCATCGTGATCAGCGGGTAGCCGAAAATGTAGGCTTCCATGCCCAGCTCGGTCGCTTGCGCTCCAGTGAGCGGGGCCGGCGGTTTCGCGGCGGCGGCAGGTTTCGCCGCGGGCGGCTTCGCGAGGGCGGATGTCGCCGCCACGGCGAGGTAGGCCGCGAGGAGCGCGCGGGAAATCAGATTCAGCTTCATCGCGCCATGGTGCCGGCTGCGGCGGAAAATTCGAGGGGAAATTTATCGATCTCCAGAAACCGATCCTGCCGAAGGCCGCTGGGAACCATAAGGGAATGGATGGACCGCACCGGGACAGTTCGTCCGGTGGCTGGAGTCTCGGTC
>JANMQT010000283.1:0-2770 GCA_031370675.1 Verrucomicrobiota bacterium | reverse complement strand
GCGGCGCTGAGGCGCGGGTTGGCCGGGTTCAGCGGGGGATTGTAGGCGAAGACGAGCGCATTGGGCCCCTCGGCCATCACGCGCACCTCGCCGCCGTATTTGATGTCACCAATCCTGGCGAGCTCGGTGCCCGGCGCGGAGCCCGGAAATTTGCGGAAGGCTTGTGCGAGGAGCTGCTCGATTTGCGCCTGCGTCTTTGACTTTCCCGTGCTGATGAGAAAAAAACCCGAGGTCCGGCTGCCGCTGTCGGACTTCTTCAGCGCAAAGCGGATGGTCTGGGAATTCTGCTTGGCGCCGCGCGGCGCCGTGGCCGAAACCGAATAGTGGTTGGCGCCGTTGGTCTTGGAACCGAGCGCGTAGGCAAATGCGGCCTTGCCCGGATCTTCCGCGCGCGCCGATGAAATTCCGGAGACGAGCAGGGCCAGGACAACGAGGGGGGATCGTTTGAACGATTGGATCATCGCGCAAACTGCGGTGGGTCGCGGAAAATGACAAACGGGATTCGCGCCCCACGAAATTCCGCGGTTCAGGTTCCGGCGGGCGTGACGAGATCGGCATAGGTCACGGCGGTGCGCTCCCGCCGCGCCGCGGTCGCGAGCCGGATGATCTGACTCCACAGCGCGGGAAATCCGCGATCGGGTGGATGGAGGCCTAGGCGCAGAAGCGGATTCGTCCGCAGGCGGCGCGCCAGCCACGCGTTCCAGGCGCGACTGAGCAGGCGCCGCCACGCGCTGCGCGGGCTGTAGACCAGCGATTGCGAGTGGATGACTTCGCCGGTGCGAAAATTCTCCACGGTCGCGAGCCGCGTCGTGTACGAAAAACCGGCGGCGCGCACGGCCGCCGCCGCTTCCTCGCCCAGCAGCCAGGCCGGGGCGATGAATCCCGCGGGCGGGGCCGAGGCGGGCGCGTACTCGCGGCGAAAGCGCTCGAAATCCGCCTTGGCCCGCTCGAGCAGTGCGGCTGCGTCGGCGCGCGACAGGTCGAAAAATTCTCCTTCGCCCGCCGTGTAAACCTGCGTGATGAAGCGGTCCCGCAGGGCCGCGCCCGCCGTGGGCTCACGTTGATGATGGTAACCGTGGATGACGATCTCGTGCCCCTGCGCCCCACGAGCGGCGAGCCAGCGACAGAAGGTAGGGTCATCGAGAAAATTCCCGCCGTGATGATGGTCCGCGACCACGAGCAGCGAGGTCCGGGCGATGTCGAGGGCGGCCAGATCCTCCAGCATGGCATCGCACGCGTCGCGGGTCAGCGGCGAAACGTCGTGAATGGACACCACCATTTTCTTCATGCGGAACTCCGGCGCGAGCGGCGAACGAACAGCGAGATGACCGCGTGCATCGTGGAGAAGACGAGGCAGATAATCGAGAAAGCCTCCCCGTAACGCGTGTAAAAGGTGGTCGGCGGATCGGTCGCGACGTCCACCACTCCGCTCAGGACCCCCGGTGAAAACGTGTCGCCCGCCTCGTCGGCCAGCAGCTGCCGGATGCGACCGAACTCGTCGATGACGCAGGTGACGCCGGAGTTAGCGCTGCGGATGAGCGGTCGGCGGTTTTCGACCGTGCGAAACACGGCGTTGGCGAGATGCTGGCGGGACTCAGGGGAGCGGTTGAACCAGCCGTCGTTGGTCAGGTTGACGAGCAACTGCGCACCGCGCAGGACGGGCTGCCGGGTGAGCTCGCCCACGGTGTCCTCGAAACAAATCAGCGGCGCAATCTTCAGTGGCGGATCGGGCAGTTGGAAAACGCCGGGCTCGCGACCGGGTGAAAAATCGCCCGGCACCTGTCCCCCCACCATCCAGACGAAGGGCGGGAACGAATATCGAAACGGGATGAATTCGCCAAAGGGGACGAGGTGAATCTTGTGATAGATCTGCGCGTCACCGCCGCCGGCCGGCAGGAGCACGGCGGCGTTGAAGTCCGTACGCTGGCCGTCGTCCTTGAATTCGAAGTCGAGGGTGCCGAGCAGAAAGTGAAACGGGCCGCGTTGCGCCAGGCCGGTGACAAACTTGAAATTCGCCTCGTCGAAAAAGAGCCCGTGCGTGGTGGCCGCCTCGGGCCAGAGCAGCAACTGGGGCTGGGTCGCGATGGCGATCGCCGTGAAGCGCTCGAGGACCGCAAATACGCGAGCCGTAGTGGCCGGATCGAATTTCTCGTTTTGGGGAATGGCGGGCTGCACCGAGGCGAAACGCAGGGGCACCCGGCTGGTGCCAATCCGGGCGGAGCGCAGCGTGTGGTAGCCGAACACGAACAATCCGACCACCAGCGCCATGGTCAGCGTGAAGTCGAAATGCGGCCGCAATTTGCCCGCGCGAATCTCGAGGGAAAAGCGGATGACCGTGGCCGCGGCGATGACATTGACGAAGACAAGAAGGAAGGAAATGCCGCCGACCCCGCCGTACTCGGCGAGCTGGATCAGCGGGAGGTTCGCGTGCAGCGCGACCCCGAGCGAATTCCACGCGAAGCCGCTGATCATGAGGCCGCGGATCCACTCGATCCCCGTCCAGGCCGCGGCGCCGACGAGGGCGGAGTGCAGGTTGAAACCGGATCGAAGAAACGATTCGATCGAGCCCGGCCGGAACGCGCGCGCCATCAACCACGCCCAGATGGCCGGGTAGACCGCGAGGTACAGCGTGAAGAAAAACCAGCCGGGTCCCGTAACTTCGCTCATCCAGTAGATCGAAGGCAGGAAGAAAAATGCGCCGGTGACGTAGCCGAGCAGAAACGGACCCGGCTCAAACACCCACCGGATCCATTTTGAGCGTGTGCGAGGC
>JANMQT010000319.1:0-13369 GCA_031370675.1 Verrucomicrobiota bacterium | reverse complement strand
CGACTCCGACCTGCGCCTGCTGCAGACGCTGGCGAACTCGATGAGCGTGGCGCTCGAGAATGCGCGGCTCTTTGAGGAATCAAACCGCCTGCTCAAGGAAACCGAGCAACGCGCCGCGGAACTCGCGGTCATCAACAGCGTGCAAGAGGGCATGGCCGCCGAGCTGACTTTCCAGGCCATTGTCGATCTGGTGGGCGACAAGCTGCGCGCGGTCTTCCGCACCGGCGACATGAGCATCCGCTGGTGGGACGAGGGCGCGAATCTCATTCACCAGCTCTACATCTACGAGCATGACGTGCGCCTGAACATGCCGCCGCGGCCCCCGCATGAGACCATGTTTCGGCAGCTGCGCGCGCGCGCGACCGAGGTCATCAACACCCGCGCCGAGCAAACGGCCCTAGGCATCAGCCCGGTGCCGGGCACGGATTGGGCGCATTCCATGGTCTCCGTACCGATCCTCGGCAGCAACCGCGTGCTGGGCCTGATCGTCCTCGAGAACCACGAGCGCGAGTATGCCTTCGGAGAATCCGAAATCCGCCTGCTCACCACCATCGGCGCCAGCATGGGTGTGGCGCTGGAAAGTGCGCGCCACTTTGACGAGACCCAGCGCCTGCTGAAGGAAACCGAACAGCGCGCAGCGGAACTGGCGGTGATCAACCGCATCCAGGAGGGCGTCGCCGCCGAGTTGAATTTCCAGGCCATCGTGGACCTGGTGGGCGACAAGCTGCGCGAGGTGCTGAAGAGCGAGGACATCGGCATCCGCTGGTTCGAATACAACGAAAAGCTGGTCCATTACCTTTACGAATACGAACACGGCGAGCGCCTGACGGTGGCCTCCGGGCCCGCGCGCAGCCGGAGTTGGGAGGACATGACCACGCGGCGCGAACCGCTGGTCCGTTCCACCGCGGAGGAAGTGGCCGCCGTTGGGGTCCTGCCCGGAACCGATTCCGCCAAATCCAACGTGCAGGTGCCGATCATCGGCAGCGATCGGGTGATCGGCACAATCATCGTCGAGAGCTTCGAGCGCGAACACGCCTTCAGCGACTCCGACGTGCGCCTGCTTTCGACCGTCGCGGCCAGCATGGGCGTGGCGCTGGAAAACGCGCGCCTCTTCGACGAGACGCAGCGCCTGCTCAAGGAAACGGAGCAGCGCAACGCGGAGCTGGCGATCATCAACAGCGTGCAAGAGGGCCTCGTCGCCAAGATGGACATGCCGGGCATCTACGAACTCGTCGGTAATAAGATTCGCGATATCTTCGACGCGCAGGTCGTGGATATCGGGCTCTACAACCACGACGACCAACTGGTGCACTTTCCGTACACCATCGAGCGCGGCATGCGCTACCCGGATGTGCCTGTGCCCCTCGTCGGATTTCGCAAGCACGTGATGGAAACACGTCTGCCGATGTTGATCAACGAGAACACGGTCGAGGAGGCGAAACGTTACGGCAATCCGATGAGTATCTCGGGTGAGATCCCGAAATCCGATTTGTTCGTCCCGATGATTGTCGGCAACGAGGCCAAGGGGGTGATCTCGCTGCAGAATCTCGACCGTGAACATGCCTTCAGCGAGTCGGACGTGCGCCTGCTGCAAACGCTCGCCAACTCGATGAGCGTGGCGCTGGAGAACGCGCGGCTCTTCGACGAGACGCAGCGGCTGCTCAAGGAAACCGAGCAGCGCAATGCCGAGCTGGCCATCATCAACAGCGTCCAGGAGGGCCTCGTGGCCAAGATGGACATGCAGGGCATCTATGATCTGGTGGGCGACAAGATTCAGGAAATTTTCGATGCGCAGGTGGTGTCCATCGGCCTCCACGAAAAGAAGGAAAATCTGGTTCAATTTGCCTACATCATCGAGCGGGGTGTGCGGTTCCCCTTCGATCAAATGCCATTGCTCGGCTTCCGCAAGCATGTCATCGAGACGCGCCAGTACCTGCTGATCAACGAAGGCATCCCGGAAGCGTCGGCGCGCTATGGCAACCCGCTCAGCATCTCGGGTGAAATTCCCAAGGCCTCCCTCTTCGTCCCGATGATCGTGGGCGACGAGGCCAAGGGGGTGATCTCGCTGCAGAATCTCGACCGCGAACACGCCTTCAATGATTCCGATGTGCGCCTGCTGCAGACGCTCGCCAACTCGATGAGCGTGGCGCTGGAGAATGCGCGGCTCTTCGACGAAACGCAGCGGCTGCTCAAAGAGACCGAGCAGCGCAACGCCGAGCTGGCCATCATCAACAGCGTCCAGGAAGGCCTCGTGGCCAAGGTCGACATGCAGGGCATCTATGATCTGGTGGGCGACAAGATTCAGGAGATCTTCGACGCCCAGTCGGTGAGCATCGGCCTGCATCGGCCGAGCGACGGACGGATGCATTTCCCGTACATCATCGAGCGTGGAGTCCGTTTCGCGGGCGATTCCATGGCGCTGATCGGTTTTCGGAAGCATGTCTTCGAAACCCGCCAGTATTTGCTCATCAACGATCAGCTCAGGGAAGCGGCTGCGCGCTACGGAAATCCCCTCAGCATCAAGGGTGAAATCCCGAAGTCGGGTTTGTTCGTTCCGATGATCGTAGGCAACGAAGCCAAGGGAGTAATCTCGCTGCAAAACCTGGATCGCGAGCACGCCTTCAGCGAGTCGGACGTCCGACTCCTGCAAACGCTGGCCAACTCGATGAGCGTCGCCCTCGAAAGCGCGCGGCTCTTCGATGAGACGCAGCTCCTGCTCAAGGAAACCGAGCAGCGCAATGCCGAGCTCGCCATCATCAACAGCGTCCAGGAAGGCCTCGTGGCCAAGATGGACATGCAGGGCATCTACGATCTGGTCGGGAACAAGATTCGCGACATCTTCGACGCGCAGGTCGTGGACATTGGGCTTTTCGATCGCAGCGCAAACCTCGTGCGCTTCCCCTACGTCATCGAGCGCGGCGTGCGCTTTCCGGACGAGCCGCTGCCGATCGTGGGCTTCCGCAAGCACGTGTTGGAGACTCGCCAGTACATTCTCACGAACGAGAACCTCAACGAGGTGGCCACCGGCTACGGCAATCCCATCTCGATCGCCGGCGAGGCGCCGAAGTCGAACTTGTTCGTCCCGATGATCGTGGGCGACGAGGCCAAGGGTGTGATCTCGCTACAAAACCTCGATCATGAGCACGCCTTCACGGATTCAGACGTGCGCCTGCTGCAGACCCTGGCTAACTCGATGAGCGTGGCGCTGGAAAACGCGCGACTGTTCGACGAGACGCAGCGCCTGCTCAAGGAAACCGAACAGCGCAATGCGGAGCTTGCCATCATTAACAGCGTTCAGGAGGGCCTCGTCGCCAAGATGGACATGCAGGGCATCTACGACCTGGTCGGCGACAAGATCCAGGAGCTCTTCGACGCGCAGGTCGTGGGCATTAACACCTGGGATAAAGCAAACGATCTCGTCCACTTCCGCTACATCATCGAACGTGGTGTCCGGCTTCATGCCGAGTCCAGGCCGCCGGACGGAGTCCGCAGATACATCCTGGAGACCGGCAAGCCGGTCATGATCAACGACCAGCTCCCCCAACGGGAGGCGGAGCTGGTGGGGGAGACGATTGCGGTCGTCACCGGCGAGGATGTGAAATCCCGCCTCGATGTCCCGATGATCGTGGGCGCGGAAGTGAAGGGCATCGTCTCCCTCCAGAACATCGACCGCGAGCACGCCTTCTCCGAATCGGATCTGCGCCTGCTGCAAACCCTCGCCAACTCGATGAGCGTGGCGCTCGAAAACGCGCGGCTCTTTGATGAGACCCAGCGCCTGCTCAAGGAAACGGAACAGCGCAACGCCGAGCTCGCCATCATCAACAGCGTCCAAGAGGGTCTCGTCGCCAAGATGGACATGCAGGGAATTTACGAATTGGTCGGCGACAAGATTCGCGACATCTTCAACGCGCAGGTGGTCGATATCGGCCTGTACGATCGCGCGGAGAATCTGGTGCGCTTCCCCTACGCGATCGAACGCGGAGTGCGCTTCCCGGATGACCCCATTCCGCTGAGCGGCATTCGCCGGCACGTGATGGAAACACGCCAGTTCATCCTGATCAACGAGGACCTGATGGCAACGTCGCAACGGTACGGCACCTCCGCGCCCATCGCCGGGGAGGAGCCAAAGTCCCTCTTGATTGTCCCCATGACCGTGGGCCACGAGGCCAAGGGCGTGATCTCGCTGCAGAATCTCGACCACGAGCATGCCTTCAGTGAGTCGGATGTGCGCCTGCTGCAGACGCTGGCCAATTCCATGAGCGTGGCGCTGGAAAACGCGCGACTGTTCGATGAGACGCAGCGCCTGCTCAAGGAGACCGAGCAGGGCAACGCGGAGCTCGCCATCATCAACCGCGTGCAGGAGGGACTCGCTTCCAAGCTGGATATCCAGGCCATCTACGAATTGGTCGGCGACAAGCTGCGGGAGTTGTTCGATTCGCAGGGCATCAGCATTCTTTCGCTCGATCCGGCGAAGGATCTGCGGCGCTATCATTACATGTTTGAAAAGGGCCAGCGCTTCGAGATCCCCGACAGTCCCATCTCCCCGCTGGCGCAGCATCTGATCGACACCCGGCAACCGTTGCTGGTCAATCAGAAGCTGAACCAAACCATGGCAAAGCTCGGCGTGGTCACGCAGACTCTTCCCGGCACCGCCCCGGCCCTAAGCCTGGCCCGCGTCCCGATTATGGTGGGCAACGAGGTGCGCGGCATCATCGGACTCGACAACATGGACCGCGAGGACGCGTTCACGGAGTCCGACATCCGTTTGCTCACGACCCTGGCGGGCAGCATGAGCGTGGCCCTGGAAAGTGCGCGCCTGTTCGAGCAAACCCGGCGACTGCTCAAGGAAACCGAACAACGCGCCGGCGAACTCGACACCGTCAACACGATTGGCCAGGCACTTTCGTCGCAACTGGACCTCGATGCGCTCATTCAGGTCGTCGGCGAGCAGATGCGCCATACCTTCCAGGCCGATGTCGTCTACGTGGCTATGTTAGACAAGCCCAGCCAGATGATCCTCTTCCCCTATGTGCACGGCGATGACATCACCCCGATCGCGCTCGGCGAGGGTCTCACCAGCCGGATCCTTCAGACCGCGCAGCCGCTGCTGATCAATGAAGCGGTCGATCGCACCACCCTGGAAATTGGCGCCTCCACCCTTGGGGTCGTGGCGATGTCTTATCTCGGCGTGCCGGTCATGCTCGGCGGCGAGGCCATCGGCGTGATCAGCGTCCAGAGCACACAGACCGAGGGACGCTTCACCGAGGCTGACCAGCACCTGCTTGCCACCATCGCCGCCAATGTGGGCGTCGCGATCCAAAATGCGCGACTCTTCAATGAAACCAAGGAGGCGCTCGATCAACAGCGGGCCTCGGGCGAGGTGCTGGCCGCCATCAGCAGTTCGATCGCCGATACGGCGCCGGTCTTCGACGTCATTCTGGAAAGCTGCCAGCGGCTTTTCGCCGGCCACATCGTGGGCGTGATGCTGGTCAAGGACGGCAACCAGCTCGATATCGGCGCCTACGCCGGGCAGGGCCAGGAGGAGCTGCGCACGAGATTCCCACTGCCTTTGACCACCGGCGTCACCTCAGGTCGTGCCATTCTCGAACGTCGTGTTGTGGCTTATCCCGATATCGACGCCGTCGATGTGCCGGCCACCACTCGCGAGCTGGGCGAGATTTCTGGCTTCCGTTCCATCGTTGCCGCGCCCATGATCTTCGAAGGTAACGCCATCGGGGCCTTGTGGGTGGCCCGACCGTTCGTGGGCGCCTTCAACGACAAGCAACTCGCCCTGCTGAAAACGTTCGCGGAGCAGGCCGTCATCGCGATCCAGAACGCGCGTCTGTTCAACGAGGCGCAGGAGGCGCGCGCCGCGGCCGAGCAAGCCAACCGCGCCAAGAGCACGTTCCTCGCGAACATGAGCCACGAGCTGCGCACGCCGCTCAACGCCATCATCGGCTTCACCCGCATCGTCCGGCGCAAGGCCGACGGCACGCTGCCGGAAAAGCAGATTGACAACCTCGAAAAGGTCCTGACCAGCGCCGAGCACCTGTTGAACCTGATTAACACCGTCCTCGACATTGCCAAGATCGAGGCGGGCCACATGGATGTTTCCGCCGCGAATTTCAACCCGGTGCAGTTGCTCGACCAATGCGTCACGACCGCGACCCCGCTGCTCAAGCCGGGCGTGACGGTGGTCCGCGACTACCAGCGCGAGCTGGCCGTCGTCCATTCCGATCAGGACAAGATCAAACAGGTGATCCTCAACCTCTTGAGCAACGCCGCGAAGTTCACGCACCGTGGCGAAATCCGGGTGGGCGCCCGCGCGGAAGGCCACGACCTGATAGTGGGCGTGACCGACACCGGCATCGGCATGTCGGAGGAGGCGATGCAGCGCATCTTCGAGGAATTTCAGCAGGCCGACACCAGCACCACGCGCGAATACGGCGGCACGGGTCTAGGCCTTTCGATTAGCCGCAGCCTCGCCCAATTACTGGGCGGACATCTCACGGTGCGGAGCACGATCGACGTAGGCTCCACCTTCACCCTCAAGGTCCCCCTGCGTTACGGTGAGTCGCCAGCCGCCGCGCCGGCGGTCAAGCCCGTCGATCACCCGGCGCGCTCCGGCCAGTTGGTCGTGCTCGCGATCGACGACGACCCGAACGACTTGGAAATCCTGCGCGAGAATTTGAGCGAGGCCGGCTTCCATGTCATCGGCGCGGCCAGCGGCGACGAGGGAATCGCCAAGGCAAAGCAAATCCGCCCGGACATCATCACCCTCGACGTCATGATGCCAAACAAGGACGGCTGGCAGGTGCTTTACGATTTGAAGGCGGACCCTGCCACGCACGACATCCCCGTGATCATGCTTACGATCGTGGACCGCAAGCCGCTGGGTTATCAACTCGGCGCCACCGAATACCTGCTTAAGCCGTTCGACACGGCCGCCGTGCTCGCCGCGCTGCATCGTGTCACGCATCTCAACGGCGGCCACGCCCCCAAGCGGTTGCTCATCGCCGACGATGATCCAAATGTCATCGACATGGTAACGCAATTGCTCGGCGGAAGTTATGAACTCGAATCGGCGGCGGACGGCGCCACCGCGCTGCAGGCCATCGCGCGCCAGCGACCCGATGTCATCCTGCTCGATCTGATGATGCCCGGGATGGATGGGTTCGCCGTCATTGAGCGGCTGAGGCAGGACGAGGACCTGCGCACCATTCCCATCGTCGTCCTGACCGCCAAGAGCCTTTCGGCGGACGAAATCGTCCACCTGAATGCCACCGTGGCCAAAGTGCTGCACAAGCAGGGCCTGGCCGGCGACGCGCTCAACCTCGAAATCGCCGGCGCGCTCGCGCTGCGACCCAATCGACCCCACTCATCCAACCCATGAAGAAAATTCTAATTGTCGAAGACGTCGATTTGAACATCGAACTTCTCACCCAACTCCTCGAAGATGACTACGCGCTCTCGATCGCCCGGGACGGCGAGCAGGGCGTGGCGCTCGCGGAAAAGACACAACCCGACCTCATCCTGATGGACATGTCACTGCCGATCATTGACGGCTACGAGGCGACCCGGCGCATTCGGGCGAATGCGCACACCATGCCCATCATCGGCCTCTCGGCCCACGCGATGGCCGGGGACGCCGAGCGCGCGCTGACCGCAGGGTGCAACGATTACCTGACTAAGCCGCTGAATGACGCGCTGCTTTTCGAGAAACTCGATCGCTATTTGAAGAGCTAGACGCGACGTCGCACTTCCAAGATCCGGCGCCGAAACTCATCCCCCCGCCGTGCCGCGTCCCAAGATTCTCATCGTCGACGACGAGCCCTTCAACGTCGACTACCTCGAGCAGGAACTCGACGATCTCGGATACGACTCCGTCTCCGCTGCCAACGGCGAGCAGGCGCTGGCACAAGTCGCGGCCGAGTCACCCGACCTGGTGCTGCTCGACATCATGATGCCGATCATGGACGGCTTCACCGTCCTCGCACGCTTGAAGGCCAATCCCGCCACGCGTGATCTTCCGGTCATAATCATTTCGGCCATGACCGACCTCGGGAGCATCGTCAAAGGCATTCAAGCCGGCGCCGAGGACTATCTGCCCAAGCCCTTCGAGCCGGTGCTGCTGCAGGCGCGCATCACTTCCGGGTTGGACAAGAAAATGCGGCGCGATCGCGAACTGGAATATCTGCGGGAGGTGGAACGCCTCGCCGCCGCCGCGGCCGCGGTGCAGGAGAGCGCCTACGACGAGGCTGCCATCGCGCCAGTGGCCGCGCGCGAAGATTCACTCGGCAACCTCGCGCGCGTTTTTCAAGGCATGGCCCGCGAGGTGGTCGCGCGCGAACAGCGCCTCCGGCGCCAATTGCGCCAGCTCCAACTCGACATCGAGGAGCAACGCGGCAGTGCCTCCGACACCGCCGCGGTTTATATTCCCATGGACCGTCGACAGGCGCTCGCGCTCGGGACCGAATTGCCCGAAGTCGCGCACGGCACCGTCCTGATCGTTGACATCTCCGGCTTTACGCCGCTGACAGAAAACTTCGCGCGCGAGCTCGGCTTGCAGCGAGGCGCGGAGGAAATCACCCGAGTGATCAACCAGGTGTACGAAGTGCTGATCGGACACGTTCACCGGAAGGGCGGCAGCGTGGTGGGGTTTGGTGGCGACGCCATCACCTGCTGGTTTGCGGCGCAATCCCCCGCGCGGGCCGTCGCCTGCGCGCTCGCCATGCAGGCCTCCATGGCGCAGGCCGGAAAGATCGCCGCGCCCAGCGGGATGGACCTTTCGATCGGCCTCAAGGTCGCCGTTGCGGCCGGCTCCGCCCGCCGGCTACTCGTCGGCGACCCAGGGCGGCACGTCATCGACGTCCTGGCCGGCCGCATGCTCGACGAACTGGCCGAGGCCGAGCGTCAGGCCCGACCCGGCGAGGTTCTGGCCGCCGCGTCCGTCGTGGCGGTCCTGAGCGATCAACTGACCGTTTTAGAATGGCGCGCGGGGAAGAAGTTTGCGGTGATCACGAAGCTTCGCGAGGCCGCCGACGACAGCCCATGGCCGGAGCTATCCGTCCATGCGCTCGACGCCGAGCGTTCGCGCGCCTGGCTGCCTCCGGCGGTTTACGAAAAGGTGAGGAGTGGCCACAGCGCGTTTCTCTCCGAGCTTCGTCCGGCCACGTCGTTATTTCTGAAATTCGACGGGATTGAGTACGACGCCGACAGCGGCGCGCGCGTCAAGCTCGACGCATTTGTGCGGTGGGTGCAGTCCGTGGTGGAGCGCTGGGACGGCACTCTGCTGCAACTCGCGATTGGGGACAAGGGGAGCTGTTTCAACATCGCGTTCGGCGCTCCCGTGGCGCATGACGACGATCCCGTGCGGGCCGTCTGCGCCGCGCTTGAGCTGCGGTCGCCGCCCGCGGAACTCGCCTTTGTCACCACCATCACCATTGGCCTGGCGCATGGTCCCATCCGGGCCGGCGCCTATGGCAGCCGGGCGCAGCGCGCCTACACCGTGATCGGCGACAAGACCAACCTGGCCGCGCGGTTGATGATGGCCGCCGGCCCGCACGCCATCCTGTGCGATGAGGCCGTATACGCAGCCGCGCGCGCGCGCATCATTTTCGAATCGCTCGGCTCCATCGCGGTAAAGGGAAAGTCCGAGCCGGTGGCCATTTATCGGCCGGTGATGGAGCGCCCGGGTGGATCCAATGTGGGCGACTCCCATCCTGCGCTGCTGCTGGATCAACTCTCACCCGCGCGGCAGATGGCACTCAAGACCGCGAGCGTGATCGGACCGGTCTTCGCACTCGATCTGCTGCGCGACATTTATCCGGATGAAAGCGAGCGCTCCAACCTCGCCACTCACCTCGAAGCCCTCAGGGAGTTGAATCTGATCGCGCCCGCGCCGGGCGGCCCGGTGGCCCGCTACACTTTTGCCGATGCCGCCACGCAGGATGCGGCCTATCACCAGATGCTGTTCGCGCAGCGCCGGCAACTGCACCGTGCGATCGCCGAGTGGCTGGAGCGCACGCACGTCGCCGATTTGTCCACGCATTACCCGGCACTGGCCCGCCACTGGCGCGCCGCGAACGAACCTGCCCGGGCGGTGCAATGCCTAGAGCTGGCGGCCGAACAGGCGCGAAAAAACGGCTCGCTGGAAGAAGCGCAGCGCTACCTGAATGAGTCCCTGGCAATCGACGCAACCGCCAGCGTGCTCAGCCGCACCTTCCGCGACTAACCCCGCCCCGGTATCGCTAAGGCGACGCAAACGAGCAGGGGCGCTGACAGGGCGCTCGAGGAAGTACACGCTATTAGGCGTCGCAGTAAACCGGCCAACCACGAGCTGCCGATGGGCCGGCCCCGGACCACCAACTTTCCTATTTAAGACTTGCCCGTCGGGACCCAGCCGACACCTGCCTACTTCGGCTGAGTCGTGGTGGTAGTCGTGGTGGTTTTCGTTTCTTCCACGACCGGTTCAGCGATCGGTCCCCGACGCACCATCACCTTGGAAGCCACCAGGCGCTTCCCATCCTTGCGGAAATAGACTGTTACGGGGAGACCCGCGCGAACGGATTCCCGCGCGATCGGCGCGCCCGTTTCATCGACATAGGTCGTCGACCGGGTGTACCGGTAGCTCAGAGGCTCGACCGAGGAGTTGGATTGAACGATGAGCGTGTCAGGTCGGATGTCGCTGATCATCCCGGTTGTACTCAACGCCTGGGTCGTGGTTGCCGTCAGCGTCTTCGAGACGTTCGGCGAACTGACTTTTCTAACCACCACCTTGGAGGCAACCATTCGATCACCTTCCATCACGTAATAGACCGTCGCGGGAGCGCCCGATTTAACCGTCTCGATGGAGACCGGGACGCCATTTTCATCCACATACGTCGTCGTTCGCGTAGAGGTGTAACGAATCGGTGCGGATGATGACTCCGTCTTGATGACAATCATATTCGGATTGAACTCGCTGATGGTGCCAGTGGAGTTGGTCGTGGTTTGAACGACCGTCTGGCCGCCGGCAAGGCCCACGCCCCCCAGGATTAGTCCGAGGCTGAGTGTGGTGGCGATAATTCGTGGGTACATTTTCATAATTATTTAGTTCTCAGGCAGATGGAATATCCTGCTGCAAGTGAATCGGGCGTGAACCGGGACGCGGCGGCATGAATCTTTGCGAACCGCGACCCCGATTGCCAGCCTGTCCCTCGCCCCTCGGCCTTCGCTTCTCGAAGCGTCGCAACCAACGCGGAAGCGCCCGCGCTTTCACGCGGGCGACCGGCGCAAGTCTACGCACCGATCCGGAAGCAAAGCCGCTTCGTCACTCCGGAGGCCAGGGACTCGTCCTGGCCGGGCAGGCCGCGGTCCAAGCTCGGAGAGTTCTCAGTAGGTCCTCGTCGTGGTCGATTCGGTTACGCCCGGACGCCGCACCGTTGTGGTTTCGGACGTCTGCGTGGTCGTCTGAACGGGAACCGGCTTTTCCACGACGGTGGTGCAAGCCGGAAGAAAAGCCAGAAGCATAGTCAAAGTGAAGAGGCCGAGGGATAATCGAGCTAGTTGAAGTTTCATCATCACCGAAACGAATGGATGTGCGCCGATGCGTGTATCTATATTAAGATTCTCATCGGGTTGACCTTAGATTTCTCAGCGGTTAACCCGACGGACAGAGGAGCTTTTTTCGTTTAGGCAGCCGTTATTCCTTCCCGCTCAAGTCCCTGAGCGCTCTCGGATTGGAAGTTTGCGCGAGCGGTACGCCAAACTTCTGCGGACGGGCAGGTTCCCTGCGGCAGGGACGGCATGCTTTGCCACCGCAAACTACCCCTCGCTACCGCTCCCCCTCGACACTCGTCAAGTGGTCAAAGTATCTGTCCCGCCTCCGGAGGGCTGAACCGCGGATTCCTCGGCAACTTTCAGCGCAAAGTTCAGCGTTTCCATAAACTCCCTGACCTTGATGGGCTTCGTCAGATAGCGGAGGAATCCCGCCTCCAAGCCTCTCGCGATGTCGCGTGGCATGGCATTGGCGCTGAGAGCGACGACGGGAATGTGCGCCGTGAGCGGATCGTGGCGCAGGATTTTCAAGGCGTCGATGCCGCTGATGCCGGGAAGGTTGATGTCCATCAGGATGACCGTTGGCTGGGTGGCGCGCGCCATTTCGATGCCGAGACTGCCGTTCACGGCCATCGACAGCCGGATGTCGGGGCATCGCGCAATCAGCTGCTCGATCAGTTGCATGTTTGCCGGGTTGTCCTCGATGTAAAGCAGCGTGCGCATGGACGCATCCGCTGCGGCCCGCAGCTGAATGGGCGCCTGGGCCTCGCCGCCCACGCTCGCGAATTGGGGCGGCGCCGCCGGAGTCAGCTCGCACCAGAACACGCTGCCCACCCCCACCGTGCTGTCCACCCCGATGACACCGTCCATCAGTTCGACCAGTCGTTTGGTCACGACCAAGCCGATGCCGGTTCCGACGACGCCGCCGGTTTCCTGGCCGAGACGATTAAAGGGCTGGAACAGTTGCGCCACCCGTACCGGCGACAATCCCACACCGGTGTCCTTGACACTGATGCGCACACGATTGGGAGCGCTCAGCGTGCACTCCACGACCACCGTGCCCGCGTCCTTGTTGTATTTGATCGCGTTGGAAAGCAGATTGATGACGATTTGTTTCAAGCGCGTCCAATCGGCGCTGACGTACATGGGCGTGTCGAACTGGGGAAAAGTCATGCGAATGCCACGTTTCCGCGCTTGCGGCTCCATCATGGCCCGGCATTCAAACATGAGCTCGGAGAGCGACACCGATTCCGGCGACAGCGATACTTTCCCGGACTCGATCCCCGCGAGGTCCAGAATTTCGTCAATCAGCTTCAGCAGGTGCCAGCCTGCGTGGAGAATCTGCTCGATGCTGGCCATCTGGGAGGGTGACGGCGGTGGCGCCGCCAACTCCATGAGTTGCGCGAAGCCGAGAATTGCGTTGAGCGGGCTGCGCAGCTCATGGCTCATGCCGGAAAGAAAATCTGACTTGGCGAGGTTGGCCTTCTCGGCCGCCGACTTGGCGTACTCCAGCGCGACGTTGGTTTCCTGCAGCGCCCGCTCGAAGCGCTTCCGGTCCTCTTCGATCTGCTGGCGCGCGGTGTTGTCCGTGCCAATCAACAGATAGCCGATGATCGAATCGTGCCGATCGCGCAGCGCCGTGACCGAGACCACCGCGGGAAACCGGCTGCCGTCCTTGCGGATGTAGGTCAGCTCGTAGATGTCCTCGATCCCGCGCGAGGCCTTGAACACCAGTGCCTCAAAGCCAGGCGTGATCGCGGTTCCGAGTTCGAGGCTCAATGCTTCGGCGCGCGCGACGACTTCCTGCGGATCGGAAATGTCGGCTGGCGTG
>JANMQT010000318.1:0-7000 GCA_031370675.1 Verrucomicrobiota bacterium | reverse complement strand
TTCCGACAGAATCCGCGCGAGCTGCGCGGCCGCCGGCTTTACTACGCGAGCGCGATCGGCACGGAGCCGCAGTTCGCGGAGATCATTCTCGATCAGGTGGCCGCGTTTGATGCGAAACATGGGACGACTTGAGGACGCGCTGGCTCTCGCGCTGGGGGAGGGACGCTGCCGAATCGGGAAGATCCGGATTGCGTCCGCCGAACCTGGCGGATTCGAGTTGCGCCATCGTCAGGACGCGGGGCGGACGGATCTGGAGCGATTCGAGCGCGCTGAGGACGCGCGAGCATTGGGGACAAATGACGATGCGGGCGAATATCGGCCGCTGAAATCAGCGCCGAACTTGCGGCGGGGCTGGCTGCTCGCGTTGCCCGATCTCGCCGCCGTCTGTCTCGCGTTGGATTATTTTTATCCGGCGGCGCTCGGCCAGTGGATGGCGTGGCGGGAGTCGCGGCTGCGCGTCACGTCGTTGCGGCAGACCGTTTCACGTCAGACCGGGATGTATCGCATCACCGGTTTGATCACGACGAAGCAGGCCGACGAGCTGGTCGGCGCGAACTGCTCTTCAGCCGGTGGCTGCCTGCGCACAATTTTGTGGCAACTCGAAGACGACGGCGCGGGGGTGACATCGCTGCCGCCGGCGAAGTTTTCCTCCGAGTACGATCAAACGGGCGCGGGCGAAGCGGTCCTTCCGATTTTCTGCTCCGAAATTTGCAATCTGCTCGTCGCCGCAGCGCGTCCGAAGGTGAAAAGCGAAATGCCACCGAAGCTGTGATTGCGCGCGCCTGGCGCGCGATCCTTTGCAGGTAGGGACGGCGCGCCGAGGTCCCAAGTATTGCGGTTCTGGCATCATCGGCGGACGAGTCGATGAATTGCGCGCCGAGATGCTACGCGCAGAGTTTGGAACGCTTCTGTGAGTCGTCCCTACCATCTCGGCAACGCGCCCGGAGATCGCGTTCCTCCGGTCCCCCAAAGTGCGGGATTGTCGGGCGGACCGCGGCGGGAGAGAGTCATGCCATGATCTATCGTGCCCGCCACGTCGTGCCCATGGTCGGTCCGCCGCTCGAGAATGGCGCGGTGGTGGTGACCGGCGACACGATTGCGGCGGTGGGAACGTGGGACGGCATCCGGCCCGCGTGGGCGGGGGAGGCGGAGGACTTGGGCGAGGTGATCCTGATGCCGGGATTGATCAACGCGCATTGCCACCTCGATTATACGGGCATGCGCGGGGCGCTGCTGCGGCCGGAAAGTTTTGCGGGCTGGATTCAGCGCATCAACGCGGTGAAGCGCGACCTCGGCGAGGATGATTTTCTCGCCGCGATCGAAAAGGGTTTCACCGAGTGCGTCAACACGGGCACGACCACGGTGCTCAATATTGAATCCTTTCCCAGCCTGCTCACGCGGATGCGGCGGCCGCCTTTGCGGACCTGGTGGTTCTTTGAGTTGATCGATCTGCGGCAGACTCCGCCAGCCGAGGAAATCGTCTCGGCGGCGATGAAGTTTCTCGCGCAGCGGCCGGAATGGCGCGGCGGGGTGGGGTTGAGCCCGCACGCGCCGTACACGGCCTCCATCGAATTGTTTCGGCTGGCGCGCGCGATCGCGCGACGTCACGGCCTGCCGGTCACGACGCACGTCGGCGAGTCGCACGAGGAACAGACCATGTTCGCTGATGGCGCCGGTCCGCTCTTCAATTTTTTGCGGTCGATCGGCCGGCCAATGTCCGATTGCGGGAATGGCCGTTCCTCGCTGCGCCTCCTCGCGGAGGCGGCGGCCATCGGTCCGGAAACCATTGTCGCGCACCTCAACGAATTGCTGGTGGAGGACGAGCCGCTGCTGCAGCCGCACGGATTTCTGCACGACATCTCGGTGGTGCATTGTCCGCGCAGTCACCGTTATTTCTCGCACCGGCCGTTTCCGCTGCAGCGCCTGCGCGCGCTCGAGGTCAACGTGTGTCTCGGTACCGACAGCCTCGCGAGCAATCAGTCGCTGAACATGTTCGAGGAGATGCGCGCGGCGCGTGAATCATTTCCGGACATTGCGCCGGGTGATTTCCTAGAAATGGCGACGACGAACGCGGCGCGCGCACTGGGTCTGGCGGGCCGGCTGGGGGTCCTGCGGGCGGGGGCCCTCGCCGATCTGATCGCCATTCGCGGCGGCGACGGCGCAAATCTTACGGAGCGCATCATCGACCACCGCGGCAAGGTCGATTGGGCCGTGGTTTCCGGCGCTCCACTCCGCATCGCGGCCAAGTGATCATTTGTTCCCCGCGCATCGATGGTTTGCGCGATTATCATATCTGCCCGGCGCCCTGAATTCGGGATGAGTCGCAATCCCGAACGTTCGCCGAGACGCTCGCGCACCGCGACGCGCAACCCGCGTCACTGAGAACCGCCGCGTGGCGTCCAGGGCGACGTGCGCTTTCGCAAATCGACCCCAGATTTTCATCCGTGGGACTGGCCCTTTTTTGCACAATTGAAACACCCAGAGGCAAATTATGCTTTTCTTCTCTCAAACATGAGATATTCTCATCGGTAGGAATCCCCTCTTATGGCGAAGATTGTTATCATCGACGACGAGCCGGCAATGGTGGAGGTCATTTCGACCCTTTGCCGGGAAAACGGCCATCAAGCGTATCCCTTCAGCTCGGCGGAGCGGGCGATGGAAAGCATCGCCGCGATTACGCCGCACGTGGTGATCGCCGACATCAAGATGGAGAAGATGACCGGGTTCGACGTGTTGCAGCAATGTCGCGAGCTTCTCCCCCAGACCGCAGTCATCCTGATCACCGCTTACGCGTCCGTCGAGAAGGCGGTCGAGGCGATGAAGATGGGGGCGTACGATTACGTGACCAAGCCGTTCAAGATCGACGAGCTGAAGCTGACGGTTCAGCGCGCGCTGGATTTTCAGGCGGCGATGCGCGAGAACGTCATCCTCAAGAAGGAGCTCAAGAACAAGTATCGCTTTGAGAACATCGTCGGCAGCAGCCGCTCGATGCAGAATATTTACCACCTGATCAACCACGTGGCCGACACGGACAGCACCATTCTCGTGCAGGGCGAGAGTGGCACGGGCAAGGAACTCGTGGCCCGCGCGCTCCACTTCAACAGCAAGCGCCAGCATCATCCGTTTGTCGCGGTGAACTGCAGCGCGCTGCCGGAAAATCTCCTCGAGAGCGAACTCTTCGGCCACAAGAAGGGATCCTTCACGGGCGCCTTTCAGGACAAGATGGGCCTCTTCGAGGAAGCCGAGCAGGGCACGATTTTTCTCGATGAGATTAATTCGATGGCGTTGTCGCTGCAGACCAAGCTCCTGCGCGTGCTGCAGGAGCGGACGCTGCGCCGCGTCGGCGACACCAAAAGCGTGCCGGTGAATGTGCGCGTGGTGGCCGCCTCCAACGAGCCGCTGGCGGAAAAGACGCGCAATGGGAAGTTCCGCGAGGATCTTTATTACCGGCTGGCGGTCATCCCGCTCGACATGCCGCCGCTGCGCGATCGTCCCGAGGACATTCCGCTGCTCGTCAGCCATTTCCTGCAGAAGAACGCCGCTCAGACAGGCCTCGAGGCGCGCAAGATTGAGGCGGAGTCGATCGATCTGCTTTGCGCCTACGCCTGGCCCGGCAATGTGCGGGAATTGGAAAACGCGATTGAGCGCGCCTGCGCGCTGTGCGACGACATGCTGATTCGCCCGAGCGATCTTCCGCCGCAGGTCCAGGGCCGGATCGCGCCGGTCAGCTTCAAGGACAACGTGATTGAAATGCCGGTGGGCCAGAAGCTCGAGGACTACATCGCGAACGAGGAGCGGAAATACATCGAGCAGACCATGCGCTACAACGGCGGCTCGCGCGAAAAGACCGCGTCGATGCTGGGCATCAGCATGGCGACGCTGTACCGTAAGCTCGAGGTCAAGAGCAAGCGCGCCTGACGGGCGCAGCGGATTTTGGCTCGGGCGGAGAATTGGAGAAAAGAGCATCCGCGGGCGGCCTTCGGGCCGAATAAATGGGACGATGCTTGTTGACCCGGTTTTCGCGAGAAAGTCCTTTGCTCCTACCCCCACGGATCGCGATCGCGCCCGTGGCGCCTTGTGGGGCATGTTCATCGGCGATGCGCTCGCGATGCCGGTGCACTGGTACTACGATCGGGCGGCGCTGCGGCGCGATTACGGGATGGTGATTGATTTCGTCGAACCGAAGAATCCCCACCCGGGAAGCATTCTTTGGCGCTCGCAATACCGGGCGCGGAATGAGCGCGGCGACATTCTCCGCGATCAGGCTGAATACTGGGGGCGGCGGGACGTGCATTATCACCAGTTTCTCGGCGCGGGAGAGAACACGCTGAATCTGCAGCTCGCGGCGGAATGGATCGAGTCACTCGCGACGAATGGCGAGTACGCGCCGGCCGATGCGGCGGAGCGCTACGTGCGATTCATGCTGGAGCCGGGTCGTCACCGCGATACCTACGTCGAGGAATGTCACCGAAATTTCTTCACCCGTTTTGCGGCGGGCTCCGATCCGTGGGAATGCGCGGCAGACGACATTCACATCGGAGGGCTCGCGGGGTTGGCGCCGCTGATCGTCCGCTATCGGAGCGAGCCGGCGCGGGCGCTTGACGTGGTCCGGCAGCATCTGGGACTCACGCATCGCGGTGACTTGGTGACGGCCTCTGCCGAGGCCTACACGAAACTGCTGCTGGTGTTGCTCGACGGGATCTTCGAGGTACGCACCGCGCTGGCGGGCGCGATGAGCCAAACGTGGCTGCGGCGGCATCCGATCCTCAAGTGGTTGGAGGAAGCAGACGAGGCGGTGATTGGGCCGCGGGTCAGTCCCGCGTGCTATTTGGATGACGCGCTGCCGGCAACGCTCTTCCTGGCGGCCAAGTACCAGCACGATTTCGCGGGCGGAATCATCGCCAACACCAACCTGGGCGGCGACAACTGTCATCGCGGTGCCGTGCTCGGTGCCCTGCTCGGCGCGGCTCTGGGCGAGTCGGCGATTCCGCGCCGATGGATTTCCGGGCTCGTGGCGCGCGACCGGTACGAACGGTTGATCGGTAATTTGGTCGACCAGGCGTGATCAGGCGGAACGCGATCTCCGAGCGCATTGCCGAGGGTGGGGACGACCGACCCCGGTCGTCTCAAAGATTGCGGAGGTGAATGGCGATCGTGCTGGGTTGACACTCAGTGCGGCACGTTCCACCGCCTTGGTCGTCCCGTCCGCGAAGTTTGGGACGTTGCGGCGAAACGTGCCTACCATGCGGTTAAGGCGCCTGCTCGCGTTCCACCATGTGCGGCACGCACGCAGCGGCGCGGGCCCCGTTCCGTGCGAATCATTCGCATTTTTCGCGGACGATGATTGATTGCGGCTGAAGGAGCGGTCGCTCCGGGAACGTGCGGCCGGCCGGAACTTATTCATGGATCGAAACCTCTTTTCGCGCGGATTGGATCGGATGGCGACGCTTTGGCGGCCGAAGTCGTCGGAGCCGGCCCCGACGGCGGTTCCCGCGAAACCGAAGCCGACCAAGCAGTTCCGGCAGCTGCGTGAGCAGTTGGTGGATTGCGCCCGTGAAGCTGGCGGCGAGGTGACCGCGCGCACCCGCGCGGCCGGGTTGGGCCAGGCCTACCGCTCGCTCGAGGCGAATGGAAAACTCGAGTTTCTGAATCTGCTCGCCAAGGAATTCGGACCGGACCCAACGGCGACGGCCCAAGCCCACGCGGCCTACGCAGAAGCGATCGGCACGCCTGACGAATGGAAATCCGAGATGGCGCTCCGGGAGGCGGTGATTTCGCCCCGGTCGCGAATCCTGACGCAATTCAACGCCTTGCCCGACGGCTTGAAGTTCCTGATGGACCTGCGCGCAGATCTCCTGCGCTTCCAAAATGAGCACCCGGATCTCGCGGTGCTCGATCAGGATTTGAAGGCGCAGCTCACCAGTTGGTTCGATGTGGGTTTTCTGATGCTTGAGCGGATCACGTGGAACTCACCCGCCGCGCTGTTGGAAAAATTGATCGAGTACGAGGCGGTGCACGCGATCCAATCGTGGGGTGATCTCAAGAACCGACTCGATTCGGATCGCCGCTGCTACGCCTTCTTTCATCCGCGGATGCCCCTGGAGCCGCTCATCTTCGTCGAGATCGCTTTGACGTCGCAGCTTTCGGCGAATATCGAGTCGCTCCTCGACGAGCACGCGCCGGTGCACGCCACGGAGAAGGCGGACACGGCAATTTTTTATTCCATCTCGAGCGCGCAGGTGGGATTGCGCGGGGTCTCGCTGGGAAACTTTCTACTGAAGCGGGTCATCGAGGATCTGCAGCGCGACCTGCCGCGCCTGAAGGTGTTCTCCACGTTGTCCCCGATGCCGCGGTTCCGGATGTGGCTCGACGAATGCCTTGAGGGAAAACTCGATCATCCGCTCAAGGTCGACGACTTCAAGAAACTGGCGGTTGCGACCGGCGAGCGCGCGGGCCGGCCGACGTTGCGGCGCGTGCTCGGCGACGCGAAATGGAGCCAGGATGCGGTGCTGGCGGAGGCGCTGCGGGAGCCGATGATCAAGCTGGCCGCGTATTACCTGCTGCGGGTCAAGAAGGACACGGTGCCGGCGGATCCGGTGGCGCGTTTTCATCTCGGCAACGGATCGCGCGTGGAGCGCTTGAACTGGCTCGCCGATCGCTCGGCGAAGGGGTTCGCCGAATCGTACGGCATGATGGTGAACTACCGGTACCTGCCCGATGACATCGAGGAAAACGTTGAGAGCTTCACCTACGAGGGCAAGATTGCGGCAACTTCGGCGCTCCAGCGGGCGGCGGGGATGTAGCCCGCCGCGCGTCCCGTCCACCCCGGCCTCAGCGAGGGCGGCTACAAGGATGCGCGAGGTGGGAAGCGTCTTCTCCTCTCGAAATACCCTGAACGCGAAAGGGGCCAGCCCTGCGGCTGGCCCCCCACGAACTCGCACTTGCGTTTGAGATTCCTTGAAATCAGGACTTCTTGTCGTCGTCGGGCTTCTCGGCCTTG
>JANMQT010000179.1:0-48320 GCA_031370675.1 Verrucomicrobiota bacterium | reverse complement strand
AAAAGGGAGTCGAAGGTCGAGGGTCGAGAGTCGAGAGTCGATGGCCAGCAAGTCAATGCAACGCGTTTGAAGTCGAATGTCTACAAGTCGATTTCCTGTTTCCTTCCCCCCTCCGTGCCTCCGTGAAATCGGTGTGATCTCTGATTGACCAGCGATAAGGCCCGCTACGACCTGCATGGCAGGAGCATCTCTGGCTCTCGCCCCCCGGACCATCGACTCCTGCCTACGGCCGCCCCGCCAGCTCGCCCACCGTCCGTCCCGCCTCGGTCGACGCAAACGGAACCGGCGCATCGTCATGCTCGGCCTTGTGCGCCGGTGCGCCGCCGCCAGTCGGCGGTCTGTCCAGGCGCAGGTCGCCGTCATCGTCACCACCCCGGCCGCTGTCGTCGTCGCCCACTGGCACCCGGACAAACGGATCGATAAAGTGATCCAACGCGATGAACAGCGCCTTGGCGTGGCGCGCAATCAACACGCCGAGGAACGGCGCCGGAAGTCCCGTGGCCACCAGCAGCGCCGGCGTCGAGACATCGCCATAGTACTCGAGGATGATGTAGGTGATGAGCGCGACGGAGACGACGAATCCAAAATTCAGTACCCAGAGCGAGAACAGAAAATAGCCGGGCTCCCGCTCGTAGGGAAATCCGCAGCGCGGACAACCATCGAGCGGCGTGAACCAATCCATGATGCTGCGCGTTCGCCAGACGGGCACGAAAAGCGGACTGCGCCCGCAGACCGGGCATTTCAGGCGCAACGCGCGCCACAGGAAAATGAGCGCCAGCCGGAACGTCCGCGGTTCCGGCGTCGGGTCGCCATGCCAGCCCTCAGCCATGGCAGCCAATTAACACCCGACGTCTGCGGCGGCAATGACGAATGACGAACGCCGAAATGCGAATTTCAGCGAGAAGCTTCGAGCGATCAGATTTCCCGGCGCGCGAGAGCCAGCTTGGACTTCGAACGACGAAGACCAGCAGCGGTTACCCAACGGCGGAACCTCAAATTAACCTTTGTTCTCCTTTTCCTCTTCATGGTTCCCGTTCCAACGATCGCTTCAGAGCCGGGCATTCGACCGCGCCCCAGTGACCACAGGCGTTTCGGAACGGATTTCCAAATCAGCCGAATCTGGTCCCGTCGAATGCCGGAAGCGATGACGGTGGATTCGCGCTCTTTTCCCTCCGTTTCAGCCACGGATTCTCGAGTGAGGCACGTTGATTGTAACCTCCCACAAAATCACGTTTGACATTGCTACAACTGAGACCCATTCTCATTCGCATGAAGAAAACAACACTCGTATGGGCGTGCGTGATCCATTTTGTTTCTGGGTTCGTAACCATGCAAACCTTTGCGGACAGGCATTTTACATTTCCCTACGAGAGCTACACCGAAGCGCCCGGCGTCATTGAGTCCGAGAACCAGTTGTTTGGTCGAGTTCGCCGGGTCGATGGCCGGCAAACGTTCAGTCTCGATGTCCAAAACGAAATTGAGTTCGGCGTGGCCCCGAATTTCCAGCTGGGCGTCTACTTCGCAAACTGGTCCTTCACTTCGGGCTCGCCTGGCCAGCCCACCGAATACAAATACCAGGGCGCGGCGCTGGAGGCGAAGTACCGCCTGATGGACGAGCACAAGGGCAAACCGTTCGGGCTCGCGATTCTTGGGGAAATCGCCGCCGGCCGGCAGCTCTTTGGCTTGGAGACGCGCCTCATCGTGGACAAGCGATTGGGGAAATGGCAACTCGCGTACAATCTGATCCTCGAATCGGAGTGGCAGGATCAAGACCTGCGGGCTCGAACGATCACGTTGGGCCAGAGCGCAGGGGCCCGGTATGATCTTTGCCAAAACTTTTCCGTCGGCGTGGAAGGACGCTACGAGGCCGGCTTTCCAAACCGTGCCGAGCCTACCACGAACACCGTCTTCGTCGGTCCGGTGGCGTGCTACCACGTCGAACGGTTTTACATCACGGCCACGGCGGCCGTCCAAGCCACCAACGTCTCCAGCGAGCCCAAGTTCTTTCCGCGCGTGATCTTCGGATTCAAGTTTTAGCGAAGGGCGGATGGACCGTGGTTCAACGCGGCGGCCCGAAGCTCATCCTTGATGGGACCGGCACGTCGATGGGTGTCACTCGATGGTCAACGGCTCAATCGCTCCAAGTAACCGTGGGCCCTCAGCCTCCCGCCTTTAGCAGCAGCACCGGAATCTCCACCACGTGACGGACCTTGTGAACCGTTTGACCAAACAGCAGGTCGCTGATGAAACGATGGCCGTGAGTGGACATGGCAATCAGATCCACGTCCCGGTCTCGCGACAGCTTGATGATCTCGTCTGCCGGATCACCCATGGCGAGGACATGACTCACTTCGAATCCCTCCGCCGTTAACTCCCGCTCACGTTTTTCGAGGTAGACCCGGTCCTGGGTGATTTCCTCGCTCTCCGCCAGATTGAGCTGGTTGAAGTTGCGCGCGACCCACCCGTCCGCGACGTGCAACAAGAGCAACTTTGCGCCGGTCATCCGCGCAAGTGGTTTGATGTGACGCAGGATCACGTCGTCGGTCGGCGCGTTCTCGAGCGGGATGAGGATGTGGTGATACATGGGCGGACCATCATGGGGTAGGCAGGCCGAGAAATCCGTAAAACGCCTTTAAAATCGATTCGGGCAGGAAGGTGTCGAGGAGCAGCTTCAGATTCAGAGTGATGATCACGATCGTGGTGGTCCAACCGAGAATCTTGATCCAGAGCGGATTGACGAAGGGACCCATCTTGGCCTTCTCGCCGGTAAACCGCATCAGCGGCCAGACGGCAAACCCGAGTTGCATGCTCAAAACGACCTGACTGGCCACGAGGAGATCGGTGGTCTTGCCTTCGCCATAGTAGGCGATGATTCCGATGGCGGGAACGATGGCGATGAGTCGGGTAATCATCCGGCGCAACCACGGCGTGATGCGGAAGTTGAGGAAGCCCTCCATGACGATTTGTCCCGCCAAAGTTCCGGTGAGCGTGGAGTTCTGGCCCGAAGCCAGCAAGGCCACGGCGAAAAGCGTGCTCGCGAGGCCAACGCCCAGCAGCGGACTGAGTAACTTGTACGCATCCTGGATTTCCGCCACGTCCTGATGACCCGACCAATGAAAGGCCGAGGCCGCGAGCACGAGGATGGCACCGTTGATAAAGAGGGCAGTCATCAGAGCAAACGACGAGTCGATGGTGGCAAATTTGATCGCCTCGCGTTTGCCCTCAGGCGTCCGCTCAAAGTTTCGCGTCTGCACGATCGACGAGTGGAGGTAGAGATTATGCGGCATGACCGTGGCGCCGAGAATGCCGATGCTGACGTAAAGCATCTGCTGATTCCGCAGGATCTCGGGGGCCGGGATAAAGCCACGGGCGACCCCGGCGAGGTCCGGCCTCGAAAAGAAAAGTTCCACGGCGAAACAACCGCCGATCGTCAGAATGAGCGTGATGACGATCGCCTCGATATAGCGAAAACCCTTGTGTTGAAGAAAGAGCACCAGGAGCACGTCCGAGGCTGTGATAACGCAGCCCCAGACCAGCGGAATGCCAAACAAGAGCTGCAGCCCGATCGCGGAGCCGACCACCTCAGCGAGATCACAGGCGGCAATCGCTATCTCGCAAAGGACCCACAGGAACCAGACGGTCGGGGTCGAATAGTGATCCCGGCAGGCTTGCGCCAGATCGCGGCCCGTGGCGATGCCCAGCTTGACGCACAAATGCTGCAGCACGATCGCCATGAAGTTCGAAATCAGGACGACACACAGCAGCGTATAGCCAAATTTTGCCCCTCCGGCCAGGTCAGTGGCCCAGTTGCCCGGGTCCATGTAACCGACGGCTACGAGGAAACCCGGACCGGAAAAAGCCAGCAATTTCCTCCAAAACGACGTGTTCGATGTCACCGTGATGCTGCGGTAGACCTCGGGCAGCGAGACGGACGCGGCCTGCTTGCGCCACCCGATTTCCGACGCCGGAGGGGCGGTGTCTTCGTGCTTGTTCATTGGGGGTCGAGACCGCGGATTTCGAATGGTTTCGCGGCCGCCCTGGACCGCGGCGGCGGGGTCGGAAAAACAGGCGTGAACCCGGATCGCGCCGTCCCTGGACGTTCACCTTCCGCGCAGGACAGCCCCGCCATGCCCAAGGTCGGCACCGCGGCCGCGCGACCGGCGCGGCACCCGCGCTTTGCTACTGGGCTGTTCCACATGAAGTTTGACATTTCACACTTTTATTTATCATACAACACAGCACAAGTAAAATTATTAGGGCTTGTTTCGCTTCGCTCGACGCGGTCGGGAATGCCGGGGCGGGTGTTTTAGACGCTCCTCGGGCGCCGGTGGGCGTGTGGACGTTCGAAGGTCAGCTTCCGAATAGCCTCCAGCGTCGATGGGCTGACGTGATGCTCGATGCCCTCCACGTCGTGACGCACGACCGTCGGATCCAGGCCGAGTGATTCGAAGAACTCGGTCAGGATGCGATGGCGCTCCTGGATCCGCGCCGCCACCGAGCGACCCGAATCGGTCAGGCTCAAGCCGCGGTAATTCTCGAAGTGGATGAAGCCCGCGCGGGCCAGCCGCCGCACCATGCTCGAGACGGTCGAGGGCGTGATCTTCAGCGCCTCGGCGATATCCGAGACCCGCGCGTAACCCTTGCGATCGATAAGTTCCTGGATGCGCTCGAGGTAATCTTCCGTCTGCTCGCTCAAGCCGTGGGAGAGCGTGACGGTGCGCGAACGCCGGGGGTTGCGGGCGGCTTTCATCTCTTTGCCCATTGCTAATGGTGGAAGCGCCTGGTGACAATCCCGAATCCCTTCCGGCTCACAAAAAGTGTGAATATGCGAAAGGAGTTTGGCCCGGTCACGGCCGGCGCTTGAGTGGCGAGTCCGCGGGCCGTAAGGTCGCGTCGCGCATGAACGACGACCGCACCGCACCCCTCGGGGTCATTGCCGGCAACAATCGGTACCCCTTCCTGACCCTGCGGGCGGCGCGCGCGGCCGGCGTCAAGTGGCTCGGTGTGGTGGCCTTCGAGGGCGAAACGGACCCGGCGATCGGGGAACTGGCGGATGAGATTGTCTGGCTGCGCGTCGGCCAGCTGGGGAAAATGCTCCGGCAATTCAAGGCTTGGTCGATCGGCCGGGCCATCATGGCGGGCCAGATCGCGCCGAAGAATTTGTTCGAGCTGCGGCCCGATTTCCGCGCCCTGCTGCTGCTCGGCCGGTTGCGCGAACGCAACGCGGAGTCGCTCTTCGGCGCCGTGGCCGACGAGCTCGCCGGCGCCGGCGTGACCTTGCTCCCCGCCACTACGTATCTGGAGGACCTACTGGCGACCGCCGGCCATCTCGCCGGGCCGAAACCCGGACGCACCTTGCGCAATGACGTCGAATTCGGGATGCGCATCGCCAAGGAGACGAGCCGGCTCGACATCGGCCAAAGCGTCGTCGTGAAAAAAGGCACGGTGCTCGCCGTGGAGGCGTTCGAGGGCACGGATGAATGCATCCGTCGCGGCGGCGCGCTCGGTCGGGGCGGGGGAGTGCTCTGCAAGGTGTCCAAGCCCAGCCAGGATCTTCGTTTTGATGTCCCGGTCATCGGGCCGCGCACGGTGGAGGCGGCGAGCGTGGCGAAGCTCAGTGCCATCGCAATCGAGGCGGGGCAGACCCTGCTGCTTGAGCGCGACCGCATCTTTGCCGTCGCCGCCGATACCGGCGTCACGCTGGTGGGGGTGTGATCGCGTATCACCAAAATGATGCTTGGCAACGCCGCCCGCGTGCGGCGTTCTTAACCCTGTGAATCCTCCCCCCGGCCAGATTTTGCGCGTTGGCGTCGTCGGCGTCGGTCACATCGGCAAGAATCACGCGCGTATCTATGGTGAGCTCGCCGCGGAGAATCCCGCGGTGAAGTTCGCCGCACTCCTCGAACCCGACGCCGCGGTCGCCGCCGAAGCTTCCGCCGCCACCGGCGCGAGGGCCGCCACCTCGCTCGACGAATTCGCCGAGCTGGTGGACGCCGCCAGTATTTCCACGCCCACGCCCCAACATTTCGAAATCGCCAAACATCTCCTGATCCGGGGCAAGCACCTGCTGATCGAAAAGCCGATCACGGAAACGCCAGAGCAGGCGCGCGAACTCGTCGCGCTCGCCAAGTCGTCCGGTGTCATTCTGCAGGTCGGCCACGTCGAGCGGTTCAATCCCGCGCTCGGCGCGCTGGAAAAGCTGCTGACCCGGCCGCGCTTCATCGAGGCGCACCGGCTTTCGCCCTATCCCATGCGCAGCACCGAGATTGGCGTGGTCCTGGATCTGATGATTCACGATCTCGAGGTCATCCTCCATCTGGTGCGCTCGCCGGTCGCCCAGGTCGATGCGGTGGGCGTGCCGGTGCTGAGCCGCGGCGAGGACATCGCCAACGCGCGCGTTCGCTTTGCGAACGGCTGCGTCGCGAACATCACCGCCAGCCGCGTCAGCCCGGAGAGCCTGCGCAAAATCCGCGTCTTCCAAAGTGACGCCTACCTCTCGCTCGATTACCAGGCGCAGACGGGCGAGTGCTACCGGCTCGTCGACGGCGCGATCAAAAAGGAGACGATCGAGATTGAGCGCGACCAGCCGCTCAAGCGCCAGTTGCAGTCGTTCCTCGAGTCGGCGCGGCTGGGCGCGACGCCGCGCGTAACGGGCGACCAGGCCGCGGCGGCGCTGGCACTCGCGGTGGACATCACGCGGATGATCGCCGAGCAGGCGTGACGACAAATGGCGCACGTGCTCTACGTTGTGGCCGGTGAACCGAGCGGCGATCATCACGCCGCGGCGGTGATGCTTGAGCTGGCCGCGCTGGATCCCGAGCTTGAGTTCGGCGGCCTGGGCGGACCGCTGATGCATGCCGTGCCGCGCGCGGGCGGCATTCGCGATTGGTGCGATCAAGCGGCGGTGGTCGGGCTTTGGGAAGTGATCAAGAAGTATGGCTACTTCCGCACGGAGTACGCGCGAGCCCTGACGGAAATCCGCTCCTCGCAGCCTGCCGCAGTGATGCTCGTGGATTATCCGGGGTTTAACCTTCGTCTCGCGCAGGCGCTGCGAAAGGCCGGCTGGACGCGGCCGATTCTCTACTACATCAGCCCGCAGGTCTGGGCATGGAACCGTGGGCGCATCCCCAAGCTGGCCAGGGTGCTGGATCTCATGTTGTGCATCTTCCCATTCGAGCAGGCGCTTTACGAGAAATCCGGCCTGCGCACCGAATTCGTCGGGCATCCAATGGTAGACGGCCTCGCCACCAAGCGGACCGCGGAAATTCGCGGGATCGATCTGGTAGCGTTGTTGCCGGGCAGCCGGCGCCGCGAGGTGCGGAAGATTTTTCCACCGATGCTCGAGGCCGCGCGACTGCTCAAGAACACGCATCCCTCGTTACGCTTCGCCGCGGCGGCGTCGTCGGACGCCAGGCTTGATGAGATGCGCGCCGCGCGCGATGCTCTCGGCTGGGGTGAAACCGAATGTGCCATCACCACTGGCGATGCGCATCGCCTGATGCAGATCGCAACCGTGGGCATGGTCGCGTCGGGCACGGCGACGGTGGAAGCCGCCTACTTTGGTCTGCCGCATCTTATCGCCTATCGCGTGGCGGCGCTGACGTACTGGGTTGGACGCATGGTGATTCGCGTGGATCACCTCGGCATGATCAACGTGCTCGCCGGTCGGGAGGTGGTGCGCGAGTTCATCCAGGGCGACTGCACGCCTTCCCCGCTCGCGACCGAAGCCGCGCGCCTGCTGGACGACGCGGCGTATCGCGACGCGCAGGTGCGCTCGCTGGCCGAGGTCGTGGCCACGCTCGGTCCCGGTGGTGCCGCCCGGCGCGCCGCGGAAGCCATCCTCCCATGGCTGCGAAAGGCGAGTTAGCCACCGGGGCACCAAGGTCCCAGAGAAAAGAGATTCTTTGTAATCTTCTTGTACTCTGGAATTCATCCAAGAAATCTCTGTGTCCACTGTGTCTCTGTGGCCAATCTCCCGCTGTCATCGTGTCCGTCGTGACTTCGTGGCCAATCCAGCTAGGAAGGACATATGGAATTCGCACACTCCGACGCCGCCCCCAAAGCCATCGGCCCGTACGCGCAGGCGGTGGCCTCCCGCGGATTCTTGTTCTGCTCCGGCCAGACGCCGCTCGATCCCGCCACGATGGAAGTCGTCGGCATCGAAGTGGAGACGCAGACGCGCCGCGTGTTGCAGAACCTTGAGCTGGTGCTCGCCGGACGGGGCCTGACGCGCACGAGCATCGTGAAGACGACGGTCTTCCTCAAGAACATGACGGATTTCCCGCGCATGAACGCCGTCTACGCGGATTTTTTTGGCGCCCATCGCCCCGCGCGCAGCACGGTGGAAGTCTCGCGGCTGCCCAAGGACGCGCTGGTCGAAATCGAGTGTGTGGCCGAGCTGCCATGACGGTGGACGTTGGATTCACCACGAAGGACACGAAGAGCACGAAGGACTTGGGATCATACATCTTGGAAGACTCAGTCCAGTTCGCTTTGATTCGTGACCTTCGTCTCTTCGTGGTCGATTATTCGCTTGCCTAGCAATGGATCCCGCCCTCCCGCTTTACCTGGCAATCGCCGCCGTCGTGCTGGCGTTGGTGATGCTGATCATCCTGCTGATGGTCTTGTTTCGGGTCGGCCGGAGTGATCTCAGCGCGATCGTCCCCGAGTTCACCAAGCTGAACAGCCTGCAGGAGCGTCTGGAGCGTACCACCCGCGAGGAGTTGACCAACATCCGCGGTGAAACCGGCACGCATGCGCAAAAGGCGCGCGAGGAGCAGTCGCAATCGTTCTCCCGCCTGGCGAATGACCTGCAGGAGCGGCAGGTCCAGCTTAATCAAAACCAGCTCGACCGGATCGACCAGACCAGCCAGCAGATCGCGCTGCTGCTGCAATCCAACGAGCAGCATTTCGAGGCGCTGCGCGCGAGCCTGGCTGAGGCCCAGACAAATTTCCTCAACTCAATGGTCACGCAGATCGGTCAGCTTGCCGAGTCCAGCGGGCAGCGTCTCGAATCTTTGCGTGGCACCGTCGAGGTGCAGCTTCGCCAGATTCAGCAGGACAACGCCGCGCAGCTCGAGAAAATGCGCGCGACCGTCGACGAGAAATTGCAGGGCACGTTGGAAAAACGCCTGGGCGAATCCTTCAGCCTCGTCTCCGAGCGACTGGAGTTGGTGCAGCGCGGCCTGGGTGAGATGCAGAAACTCGCCACTGATGTCGGTTCGCTGCAAAAAGTGCTGACGAATGTGAAAACCCGCGGTGGCTGGGGCGAGGTGTAGCTCGGCGCCTTGCTCGAGCAAGTGCTGCAGGCCGGTCAGTACGAACGTAATGTCCGCGTGAAACCCGATTCCGCCGAGACGGTGGAGTATGCGATCAAGCTGCCGGGTGGTGGCGACGAGGCGATGGGACCGCTCTGGCTCCCGATCGACGCGAAGTTTCCGGTGGAGGACTACCAGCGGCTGCAGGATGCGCACGAGCGCTCGGCGCTGGATGAGATTGAACAGGCCGGCCGCGATTTGGAGGCGAGCTTCAAGTTGTGCGCGGCGGACATCTCGAAAAAGTATCTGCAACCGCCGTACACGACGGATTTTGGGATCATGTTCCTGCCGACCGAAGGGCTCTACGCCGAGCTGGTGCGCCGCCCCGGCCTGGTGGAAAAGATTCAGCGCGAGTTCCGCGTGGTGGTCGCTGGCCCGACCACCCTGGCAGCCTTGCTCAATAGTTTGCAGATGGGTTTCCGCACGCTGGCGATCCAGCAACGCAGCAGCGAAGTGTGGAACGTGTTGAGCGGCGTGAAGGCCGAGTTCGGAAAATTCGGCGAGGCCATCGAGGGGGTGCGCAAGAAATTGCAGGAGGCGCAGAACAAGGTGGAGGATGTCACCACGCGCTCGCGCGTCCTCACGCGGAAGCTGCGCGACGTACAGGGCACGGATCCCGTGTCTAACGGCGGCGGTGCGTTGTCGCCTGGCGAGCGCGTGCTCCCACTCGATGAGCCGGGCCAGGCTGAGATCCCGGTCTGATTCGTCGAACGCAGCCGCAGGCGGCATAAATCGACCCGATGGAAGGGCTGTCCATCCGGTCCGACTGCGGGGAGGACGGCGACGGCAAATCTTTCCCGTGGGCAAGTTTTGACCGTCTGTGTTTGATGCATCCGTTAGGCGTCGCGGTACGTATTGGGAGGGGAGGCACCAGCTGGTGGTTCTCCTCGCTGCAAACCTGCGCTCCATTTTCATTCGGTTTATCCCTGCTCCTCTGGAACTTATGCTTTACTCGTCGTTGGTAAATCACCTTCCCCGCTGGGCCGCCGTCCGCTTGGCCTCCCTCCTTTGTGTCATTCTGGTGGCCGGCTATTTTGTCCCGTCGACATTGCGCGCAGCCGATCACGGCGACGGACCGGCTGCGGCGAACGACCAGGCGTGTGATATCGGTGACGTTTACCTGTTCCTCGATCCGAATGACAATTCGAAGGTCGTCATGGCGATGACCATGCGGGGCTTCATCGTTCCCAGCGAGGCGGTAAATTTCGGAATATTCGATCCGGCCGTGGTCTATCGATTCGTACTCGAAACGACCGGTGACGCCGTTCCGGATTCGATGATTACGGTGACGTTCTCACCACGCACCAGCAACGCTACGCCGCAGACCGCCACCATCACCATGACCAGCGGCCCGAGCACGGTGTTTTCCTTTACGGCTCCGGCCACCAATCCGTCGACGGCCCCCACCTCACCCGTGCGGACGATCACCACCGACGCCGCGTCCGGCGTCAGCTTTTTCGCGGGTGAAGTGGACGATCCATTTTTCTTCGACATCGTGGGCTTCGGCCGTTTCGTCGCCTCGGTCCTGGCCGGTGCGCCCGACCCTTCGCAATTCAATCGCGGCCGCGACTCATTCGCCGGCTACAACACGATGTCGATCGCGCTAAGCCTGCCCAAGGCTCTCCTGGCCAACGCCAATAACAGCGTGGGCGTTTACGCCGCGACTTTGCGCGCGAGCCGGCATTATGATCCGAGCCTGATCAATGTCTCCACCCGTGGTCGCGTCGACATCGGGGCCAATGTGCTCATCGGAGGATTCGTCATCACCGGAAATAGCCCGAAGAAAGTGATTGTCCGTGGCATCGGCCCGTCGCTGGCGGCCTCCAACGTACCAGGTGTCTTGGCCAACCCGCTGCTCAATCTGTATAATCAGGCGGGCACGGTGCTGGCCACCAATGATAACTGGCAGGACACCCAGGGTCCGGCCATTCTCGCCAGCGGTCTCGCACCCAGCAATGCGAATGAGTCCGCCATCATCGTCACGCTCATGCCCGGCGCATACACGGCGATTCTCTCCGGGGTTGCCGGGCAGACCGGCGTGGGATTAATTGAGGTTTACGACCTGAACGCGGGCGCTCCGGGCTCCATCGACTTCGGCCAGTTGCAACGGGTCGATCGCGCGGGAGTTCCGGCCGTCAATGTGGCGCTCGTGCCCTTTGCGCGGAAAGACGAGTACAACCTGGCCACGCCCGTCGATGACGCCGCAGGGGTGTTTGCCGGCTCCATCGTGGCGACTTTGACGGCGCTCGGGACCAATAGCACCAACATTAACATCCTGGCCTCCATCGCGGTGACGAACGGCGATTATCTGCGGTTGAACCTTACCACGGCCAACTCCGGTCCCGGCGGCGGTAACAACGCGGGCGCGGCCTTTCCGAACGGTCGGCGGCTGGGCGATGACGTCATTGACACCCTGTTGAGCCTCATCACGAATCAGAGCGGGCTGACTGACAATGTGAATGCCAACGACGTGCCGCTGACCGACACGTTTCCGTTCTTCGGCCTCTCCCAGCAGCCGCGTAGCAACGGGGTACTGGACGACAACACGCGGAACTAAAGCGCGTGGCAGTTCCGGGAGGCAAAGCGGGCGGCGCGATTTGCCGGCTTTGCTTGCTGCTCGTTGTAGCGGCGGCCGCTTTGCGGGCCGCCGACCCTGACACCGCGTCTATCATTCGCTTCCTTGAGGACCGCGTGCATCGCGATCCCGAGGACATCACGGCGCTGAATCAGCTGAGCGGCGAGTGCCTGCAGCGATTGCGGGAGACCGGCGATCCGCAGTGGCTCACGAAGTCTCGCACCGCCGCCGAAAACTCGTTGCGAGTCCTGCCGGAGCGAATGAATCCTGGAGGGGTCGCGGCGCTGGCGCTCGCGCAGCAGACCGGTCATCTCTTTCGGGAGGCCAAGGCCGGCGCGGAAGCCTTGCAAAAATTGCGACCTGGCAGGGGGCAGGGATTCGAATTGCGTGGCGACGCCGCCCTGGAGTTGAACGATCTGGCGCTGGCTGAACAGGAATACCAACGCGCCCGGGAGGCCGCGGGCGAGTCACTCGGCCTGCACATTCGACTTGCGCGTCTCGCCTGGCTGAAGGGCGATCGGGACGCGACCCAAACCCACTATGAAGCGACCGTCGCCTTCGCAAGGTTGATCGAGCCTCACTCGCCGTTTTGGGTGGCTTGGAGCCTGGTCCAGCGCGGGGCGAATTTCTTTGCCCATGGCGATTGGGTACCCGCCGAGCGCGACTATGCCGAAGCGCTCAAGGCGCTGCCCGACGCATGGTTCATCCTTGATCGGGTGGGAGAATTGCGCGCCGCGCAGGGACGTTGGAATGAAGCCATCGGCGCCTACCGCGAAGCCGTTAAGCATTCGCCGGCGCCCGCCTTGAAGCAGGCGCTGGCCGATGTCTTGATCGCGGCTGGGAAGCCGGCGGAAGCAGCGCTCTGGCTGGAGGAGGCGGAGGCGCAATATCTCGCGAGCACCAGGTCAGGCGAGGCCGCCTTCTATCATCATCTTGCCGCGTTCTATGCCGATTCGAAACCGAACCCCGCCGAAGCGGAGAACTGGGCGAGGAAGGATTTGGAGCTGCGCACCACGCCCGCCTCGCTGGACGGATTGGCATGGGCACTTTACGGACAAGGGAAAATCAAGGAAGCGGCCGGGGTGAGCCGCCAAGCGATTGCCGCGGGCGCGAGCGGCGGCAGCGATGCCCACGTGCTCTATCACACGGGCGTGATCCTAATGCGCGCCGGAGATGTCGCGGCCGGACGCGAAACTCTTCGCCAGGCCTACGAGATCAATCCTGCGACCGGGGCCTTCCACATTCATCGATGAATGGAGTAGCATTGAAATGCTGAGCGCTTCCCGTCGACTGCCAACGGCCGCTTGCGCCGTACTTTTCGCGCTCGCTGCGCGCGACGCCCGCGCGCATCCCGCTGCGCAAGGCCGCATGGATTTCGACCTCGCGCCCGGGAAGATTACGCTCTCCATCACCGTCAGCGCGGAGGAAGTCTTCGTCGGAACCACGCTCGGAAAGCTCGAGCGGGAGCCCCAAACATTGGCGGAGGTCTGGCGGGCCTACGGCGATTATCTGCTTCGCCATGTGCACGTGGTGGCGGACGGGAAGAAGCTGGAGGGGCGCCTGACAAAGGTGGTTGCGCCCGAGAACGCGCCGCCGGTGCCGGTGGCGATGTCGGTCGAGCGCGCGATTTATGCCTTCGAATTTGCCCTCGGTCCTATCGGGGAAAGCGGCGTGAAGATCGAAGTCGAACAGGACGCGCTTTCCGAGATACTCTTTGCGCCGGGAAATCCATGGACGGCGTCGTACGTCGTGAGCGCGCGGCGGTCCGGCCGGGTGCTGCAAGAGGGCCTGCTTTTGGAATCGGCGCGACCCTTACGGATTGAGTTTTCAAATTCGGCGGCGGCCATGCCGTCGCTGAGTCAGTGGCGAATTTGGCGCGACTATTTTTGGCATGGCGTCTGGCACATCCTGACTGGCTACGACCATATGCTCTTCGTCACGGCGCTGGCCCTCGCGGCCATGTCCTGGTGGGATTTAATCAAGGTGATTAGCGCCTTCACGCTGGCGCACACGCTGACGTTGATACTGGCGGTGCTGAACATTGTGCGACTTCCCGCGCACATTGTGGAGCCGATGATCGCGGCGAGTATTGTCTTTGTCGCGGTGCAAAATGTGGTGGCCCCGGCCACTTCCCGGGGCTGGGCGCGTCTGGGGGTGGCATTTGGCTTTGGCTTGTTCCACGGATTGGGTTTCGCTGGCGGTTTGCTGGATGCCATGGCGGAGCTGCCTACGACCGCGCTCGTTTCGGCCTTGACGGCCTTTAGCGTGGGGGTCGAGGCAGGGCAGCAAGGTGTGGTCCTGAGCGTGTTTTTTGTCCTGATGCTTGTGACGAAGCGAGATGGCGACGTGCGCCGGCGGGCCATCCTACGAGGAGGCTCGGCACTGATCGCGGCAGCGGGCACATTCTATTTGGTCGCGGCGCTGCGTGGATAGCCAAAACGATTGGCGGTGTGCAAAGTCCTCCGGTAATCTCGAGATCGAGTGCGCGCCGGTGTGGCGGAATGGCAGACGCAACGGACTTAAAATCCGTTGGGGCGAAAGCCCCGTGCTGGTTCGACCCCAGCCATCGGCACACTCAAATCAACAACTGAACATGGGTGGGGCGGAATCGTCGGCGCGTCGCTGCTGATCCTTGGTGCGACAGCGCCGAGGGCTATCCACCGCTTGCGCGGAAACATCATTCAGCGGGTCTCCGACTCATTGCCGGACGACGTGTCCCTGCTGGTCTATGCCTGGGTCGCCTCGAGAATTATCTCGGCGTTTAATTGACCCTGGAAGTAAGGAAGCCGGGAACGAACATGTCCGCTCCCGGCTTTGCAGCCAAACCAAGTGCGCGATGGCAAGGCCACATCTTAATATCGGAAACCGCCCATGCTCGGCCTTATTTTCCTCAGCGAACCACCACTTGCTCAGTTTTCAATCAAGATGGAGGAGTGGTTGGAGGACTTTGTTCGTCGTCCCCCCACGAAGGGTGAACTGCCGAAACTGTAGATGGATGTGACGAAACGTTCTACGGCCGTGATTTCAGCCACCTACGATTTGGTGTCATGAACCATTCGACGCGGCGTTACCGATTCGGCCAAATCGTTGGCCTTTCCGCGGGCCTTCTTTTTCTGGGGTTGACCGGTTGTGACCGCACCGCCGCGCCCCTTGTCACACGTCTTACAAAGGCCAACGTTGACCAAATCCAACCCGGAATGACAAAAGCCCAAGTCCAAGCGCTCTTAGGCGCTCCCACTGATGTGGAAACGAAGGACTTATTAATCTATAAGCGAACGACATATCGATACGTGGAGGGAAAGGTATTCGTGAACATCACCTTCAAGAATGACGAGCTTGATAACAAGCAGACAAACATTGGGACCCAATAGATCAAAGAAGCGTCGCGACACGACGCTGGTAAAGCCACCTCGCAGGAACAATATGATGTCGCCTCGCCCAGAATCGCCCGAGCCAATTAATCCAATTCCGGGGCCACCGGAACCGAGTCCTGTTCCATCGGAGCCGCCAATCCCGCCTCTACCGGGAACCACTCCATCGCCAGCCCAGACTCCCATTCCGGGCGAGCCTCCGAACCCATTGCCCGTTCCTCTCACGAGTTCGAATTTCGGCTAATCGGCTGAAGAGCTTTTGATCGCTACATTAGTTGAAGTAGCCGTCGGATACACGACGATATCAGCAATGCCGCCAGGACGGGAGTGGGGACACATTGGCGGATTGATGGTGGACTTCGAACGACCCACACCGAGCGACCCACGAGGCGGAACGTAAAGCACGAATAGCGACCTGTGGGCCCTGCTGAACGCCGGACCCGTACGGAGTTTCCGCCGGAAGGTGCAAGAGAATGGCTAAAACCGCATGGGGCCCTGAACCGATTCAATACGGAGGTACGGGACTATGCCAAGAGGATTGAAATCCACCTACATCGGAAAACAACAGCTCCAGGCCACACATATTGAGGCAGGGTACGAAAAACGTGGCGTGCGCTTGGACGAAGCCGAAAAGCGCGCAGGGGCGACCGTCAATAAGTTAACGGGTGGGGGCAGGCAGAACGGCTCTGGCTGCGGGAGGACACTGAGCAACTCACAGGCGCCAACGGGGAGATCTGTTTCAGCCGTCGCTCACCCCCGGAGGTCGTAGACTCCGCTCCGCATCGTCCGAGGATCGTATTTACGTGTATGTCTCTGCGCGATTATCTCAGCAAGCGAGATTTCTCCCGCAGTCAGGAACCGCGCGGAAACCGCCGAACGAATAACCCGGGCTCGCGATTCGTCGTTCAAAAACACGCCGCTTCGCGCCTGCATTATGACTTCCGCCTTGAAATGTCGGGGACGCTGAGATCGTGGGCGGTGCCGAAAGGGATCCCATTGAAGAAAGGAGAAAAACGTCTGGCTGTTCAAGTCGAGGATCATCCGTTGGAGTATGCCGGATTCGAGGGCGTGATCCCGAAAGGTGAATACGGTGGGGGCACGGTGATGCTTTGGGACCATGGGACGTATCAGCCGCTAGGATCCAATGCCAAAAGGGAATTAGCCGAGGGCAAGCTGCACTTCGCATTGCAGGGCAAAAAGCTGAGCGGCGAGTGGACCCTTGTCCGCCTGCGGAAAGAAGACGGCAAGCAGTGGCTCCTTTTGAAAAGCGGAGCTGACGCACGCCCCATCAGCAAGCGCCAGGATGATATTTCGGTGGTAAGTCAGCGATCGATGACAGAGATCGGGCGGACGGCGAATGGAGAAAAGAAGTCCCGAAGGGCGGGCGCGTCGCAGCCTAGGTTTGTGGAGCCGATGATGGCGAAGCTCGTGGAGTCGCCTCCGGCCGGCGACTGGAATTACGAACTCAAGTTTGATGGATTTCGGGCGATCGCCGTGAAGCTGAACGGGAAAGTGCAGCTATTTTCGCGCAACAAAAAGGACTTAGGGGAGCGCTTCCCGGAAATCCGAGATGCCCTCTCCAGTCTTCCGGCGGAGGACTTTGTGTGCGATGGCGAAATCGTGGCGCTGGATGCGCGCGGGCATTCCTCTTTCCAACTGTTGCAGGGCAACGCCCGCGACGACGAGCGGCCGGAGCTTGCTTACTACCTCTTCGACCTGCTTCACTTCAATGGCGAGGACCTGACCGCGCGGCCCTTGGGCGAACGGCGGGGACTGCTCGAGAAAAAGCTCCTGCGAGGCGCGGGGGAACGTTTGCGCCATTCCGGCAATTTAGGCACTGCGGCGCAACCGCTTTTGAAGGCAGTGCGCGCACGGGGCTTGGAAGGCCTGATCGGAAAACGCGTCGCCTCCGTCTACGAACCCGGCCGGCGCAGCGGCGCGTGGATCAAGTTGAAGTGCCTGAATGAACAGGAGTTTGTGATTGGCGGGTACACTGCACCGCAGGGCAGCCGCGATTACCTGGGCGCTCTGCTGGTCGGCTATTACCAAGGAAAGAAACTCCATTTTGCGGGCAAAGTGGGGACGGGTTTCGATACCAAGACGCTCCGTCTGCTCCATCGCAAGTTGAGCACGCAGCGATGGCCGAGGTGTCCATTCCCGGACCTGCCTGAAAAATCTACCGGGCGCTGGGCGCAGAACATCACGGCCCGGGAAATGGCCGCATGCACTTGGATAAAGCCGACCCTGGTCTGCCAGATCAAGTTCACGGAATGGACCCGCGACGGGAAGTTGCGTCATCCCGTCTTCCTCGGATTGCGCGACGACAAGGCAGCCCGGCTGGTCCGGCGCGAAAAACTTGGCTGACATTTCCCAACTCCATGGGCCAGAAATCTGAAATTGTGGTGGCCGGTCGCAAGCTCACTCTCTCCAACTTGGAGAAAGTCCTTTACCCCGTCGCGAAATTCACCAAGTCGGACGTGATCGACTACTACGCCCGGATCGCGCCGGTGCTGCTGCCGCATTTGAAGAACCGTCCCATTACGCTCAAGCGCTATCCGGACGGAGTAGACGGATTTTTCTTTTACGAAAAGCAGTGCCCCGCGCATCGGCCGCGCTGGATCAAGACCACGCCGGTGCCGGCGCAGCGCGCTGGGGGCCACATCGACTATTGCCTCATGAACGACCTGCCTGCGCTGGTCTGGGCGGCGAACCTCGCGGACATCGAGTTGCATACCTTTCTGCATCGCGCTCCCGCCATCCACCGGCCCACGGCGCTCGCCTTCGATCTCGACCCAGGTCCGCCGGCGGACATCGTGAGTTGCTGCGAGGTCGCAGGCTGGTTGCGGGCAATCTTCGATGCGCTCGGACTAAAGAGTTTTCCAAAAACCTCAGGTTCCAAGGGACTGCAGATCTATATCCCCTTGAACACGGCGACCACCTACGAAAAGACCAAGGCTTTTGCTCGGGAACTCGCCGAACGGCTGGCCGGCGAATACCCGGATCGTGTGGTGTCGCAGATGAAACGATCACTCCGACCGGGAAAGGTGCTGATTGACTGGAGCCAGAACGATGAACACAAAACGACGGTCTCGGTCTACTCGCTGCGGGCGAAGGATCGGCCCACCGTTTCCACACCCGTGACGTGGGACGAAATCGAGGGCGCGCGGCGGAAAAAATCAGGGAAGTCACTGGTCTTTGAAAGCCGTGATGTCCTCAGGCGAGTCGAGAAACTCGGCGACCTCTTTGCGCCGATCCTTACGCTCAAGCAACGCTTGCCCCCGATTCCGGCTCTTGGTTGAGGTGGGATCAATCGCTCCCGCTGCGATCGAACCGGCACCGCGCGGGCCAAATTGATTCCAGCCCGCGTTCGCGGACCAAGCTTAGGCGGCGCGGCTCCTTTTGACCGCGGCGCGATTGATGGGCTGCGCGATTGTACCAAGCTTTTTGTCCGCGGCCTCTTCCTCACGCAGGGTCATGGCCAGCAAGCGAGCCGCTGCCGTTTCGCCCAGGAGTTTAGCGTAGGCCAGGACGGTGCCGTAGCCGGCGATCTCGTAGTGCTCGACCCGCTGGGCGTCGGCCGCGATGCCGGCATCCATCACCTCGGGTGACGCCGACTCGCTCATCCACTCTGACGCCTCCGCCACCAAACCCTTGGTCGCTTTGCAGGTCCCGGCGTTCAAATCTTCCTTCAACCTCCGACCGATGACCTCCAGGCGCTTCAGCTGGGACTTAGTTTGTTTCAGGTGCGACGTGATCGCCTTCTTCAGTGCGGCATTCCGCGCCGCGGCCGCCATTTTCGGCAGGGCGTCGATCAGCTGGGTTTCGGCGCTGAAGAGATCCTGCAACTGGTGCACGAACAAATCACGCAGCGTCGGGAATCGCGGGCTTGCGTCCGCAGCGGGATTGAGATCGGCGACGGTCTGTCCGATGCGGGCGAGGAGGGATGGGGACTTCTTTTTCATATCTACAAAGCGCATGGCGCCCGCATGCCGGCGCTAAAATAAATTCGCCGGCCACCGCCGGCATTTGAGGACGTTTGACCCGGTATTTTTTTCAACGACATCGGAATGCCCGGGCATGATGGCTACTGGCTGCTCGAACCATTGCGGCATCTCCAAGGCACCAACGGCGCCGCCCTCCGCGCGATTGCCCTGACCGCATTCGTAGAGGGCGAAGATCAGCAGCGAGCCTTCGAAGCCGGATTCGACCGTTACCTCACGAAACCGGCAGACCCATCGGGAATCGTCACGGACCTCGCGGAGTTGGCTCCGGCTCCTACGACGGCAGCCGCTGAAGGTGCAGAGGGGGACAATCCCCGGCTGCTAGACCTCGCGCCGAAACGCCAGGACGATGAGGATGATCAGGATCAAGCCAAGTCCGCCGCTTGGATAATAGCCCCAGTCACCGCTGTATGGCCAGAGGGGCAAGGCCCCCAGCAAGGCGAGAATTAACACGATTAACAGGATGGTTCTCATGGTAGGTATTGGTGCAAAGCATTCGGTTCAATATGGAAACGTCCAGCCCATTCCCCCGGTCTTAAGATAATGGCGGCCACGACCTTGCTGCATGGCAAAGCGTGATGGGGCGCGCGGCTCCCGGGCCTCTCCGTGCGCGAACCCCCATTCAGTCCGCGCCTGGCGGCACGGACGTCGTGCCTAGCTCTCGCAGGGGCAGACCGATGGATGTCCGGAGAATCGAGGACGACGAATGGAACGACCGCTCAATACTCGCGCCATGCGCTGCAATAATCCGGGCGGCGAAAAACAGACCGAGGCCGTAGTGGCCCCTGCGCACGCGAGCGAAGGGCGAGCCTCCCCAAGTCTCCAATTCTTCCGGTCGCGCCTGCTTGGTCTCGAAGATTTCGATTTTGTACGTGTCATCCTCCACTCGGGAAATAACTTCGATGGGCCGGCCCTTCTCGCGCGACTGGAACGCGTTGGTGACAAGTTCGACGATGGCATCCGCGAGCAGGTAGATGTCTACTTGCATGGTAGTTGCCCCCCCATCTGTTTGCCAGCGGTCGTTGCGATCAAGGGGATGGTTCTTCACGACTTTTTCCTTGATAATCTCCAGCAAGTCTGCGGCGGAAACCTGGCTACGGCGGAGGGAGATTTCGTCGACGCGGGACGAAATATGGCGCAGACGGTTTGCGGCGCTCCGCACCGCGGTGCGAACTCCCGCCAGGTTATCCGCCGACGAGACGGTTCCGGGCTCTGGCTCCGCGAGCAAGGCAATTTCCAGTTCCAGCGCGTTCAGGTCGTTACGCACGTCATGTGCAAGCTGCCGTACAAACGACGCGACATCCGTCCAAGCCACCTGCTGGGAAGCTTGCTCGGGTGACAGGTGCGTTTTCAACTCGGGAAGATGGTGCAAAGACATCCAAATGGGAATCGAATTATTATGGACGGATGGACTGATAATTCATTGCGTGGAGGCCCAGCCGCGCGGGGGGCGGGCACTGGGCCGGGCAAGTCTGAAATATTCTGAAGCGCACCGGAATGGTCGCGTTCGAACTCAGGACATGAACGAATTAACCCTCAAAGGCAATTGGAATGAAGTGAAGGGCAAGCTCAAGCAAAAGTACGGCCAACTGACCGACGACGACCTGACTTTCGCGGAAGGCAAGGAGGATGAACTCCTGGGCAGGCTGCAAAAGAAGCTCGGCCGAACCAAGGAAGAAGTCCGGCGTGAATTGAGCGAGATTTAGCCCCCATCGTCCGCCCCTTGCGCCGGTCCGGCCATGGCCGCGCAAGGGGCGGCGACTTTCTGCCGAGCTTGGAATTGCGGTCACGCGGCGGGCCCAGTTGCCTGACCCGGCAGCACGAGCCACTGTCAGCATGGTGCGAACCATGGCCGAGCTTTTTCCCGCAACCAAGCAAACCATGTGGGTGTGGTTTGTCTTCCTGACTGCGCTGATTCTGGGTAGTGCCTATGTCACGCATCGGTCGTCCGTTGAAGTCGCCGAGGGCCAGGATGCCACCATGCAGATCCAGTCCACGCGGGAGGAATTGCTGACCTGGCTCAGTAGCCATCGAGAAGCGGAGACGTCCACCCGCGGATTTCTGCTTACAAGCTCCGAACCGTTCCTCGGATCCTTTGAGCCAAGCTTGGGCAACGTCCACCGTGCGCTGAAAAATCTCCGCGCACTGGTTCGCGAGGACGCCGCGAACCTGCCACAACTCGAGGCCATGGCCGCGGTCGGACAGGAAAAGGAGGACCACATGCGGCGTCTCATCGAGCTGCACCAGGCCGGCAGGTTGGACGAAGCGGCGCTGAGTGCGGCCGTCTCACGCGGCAAAGCGCTGATGGATGAAATGCGGACGATGGTGGACCACTTCGATCAGATCCAGCGGGATCGGCTGCAGCAGGCAAGTCAACACGCGAGTAGTCAGAAGCAAAGGGCCAGCACCGTCTCCCTTTCGACCAGTGGCATCCTGCTTGTTTTTGTCGGTCTGTTTTTCATCTTGGCCAATCGTTCGCAGCGGGAGCGGACGGCGCTGCTCGAGCGCGAACGGGCGGCGCGGGCCGAAGCACAGAGCGCGCTGGCCGCGGAAAAGAACGCCCTCGATGTCGCGGAACGGGCCAATCGGACGAAGGATGAATTCCTGGCAATCGTCTCCCACGAACTGCGCACCCCGCTGAACGCGATTCTCGGCTGGGTGGCGGTGCTCAAGGGGGAACCCGTCGATGCGGCGGATCTCGATACCGGCATCGCCACGATTGAGCGCAACGCGCGCGCCCAGCAGAAATTGATCGACGAACTCCTCGATGTCACCCGGATCGCGTCGGGAAAGATCCAGCTCGAGTTGCGCCAGGTAGATCTTGCCGTGACTGCGGCCAGCGCGATCGAGTCTCTGCGCCCGACCGCGGAGTTGAAGGGCATCACTCTGCGCGGCCCCGGCGGGGATGAGCATGCGCTGGTCGCGGGCGCTGAGGATCGGCTGCACCAAGTCGTTTCCAACCTCGTGAGCAACGCGATCAAGTTCACGCCGCCCGGTGGGATCGTCTCGCTGGGGATTGGCCACGTGAGCCCCTGGATTGAAGTCGTGGTCACCGATACCGGCCAGGGCATCGAAACGCGGTTTCTGCCGCGCATCTTTGACCGCTTCATCCAGCTCGACGGGAGCACGACGCGGTCGCAGGGCGGCCTGGGTTTGGGCCTGAGTATCGTTCGCCATCTCGTGGAGCTGCACGGTGGCAGCGTGACGGCGGAGAGTGAAGGTCTCGGCAAGGGGTCGACCTTTCGCGTCAAGCTGCCGCAGTTGGCTGGGGATCGCACGACGGGCACCCCGCAGATCAAGCAAGCCACCACGACGGCCGGTCCCGTGGCGTCGGCGCCGGAGGTCAGCCAAACCACGACCGCGCCGGACGCGGCACGAACCACGCAGGTGCCCTCGAACGAATCGACCAGCACGACGGCGGCGGCGCGAGAGGGCAACGGCACGCCTGCCGGCGGGCAGGAACCCGCAAGCGAACCGAGTATAGAAGGCGTGCAACTGCTGGTGCTGGATGATCACGCGGACACGCTGGACGCCCTGGTCCGTCTGCTTCGGTCGAAGGGCGCTTTGGTTCGAACCGCAGAAAGGGCCAGCGCCGCCCTCGAATTGCTTCGCGAGTGGCGTCCCGATGTCATCATCTCCGATTTGGCGATGCCCAAGGATGACGGGTACAGCTTCATCCGGCGGGTCCGCGGCCTGCCCGCTGAAAACCGGCGCTGGCTGCCCGCCCTCGCCCTGACGGCCTTTGCGCGCGCAGATGACAAGGAAAAGGCGTTGGCCGCCGGGTTCGACGACTACCTGGCCAAACCAGCGGATCCAGTGGAACTCGTCCGCAAAATTTCCCAGCTCATTCGAGCGCTGGAGTAAGCTGCGCTCCGACGTATTATCCCCGTGTGGCAGGCAATCCCAAGAAAATCGTAGTAATCGACGACGAGCGGCACATTCAGCTGACGCTCAGCGCCGTCCTGGAACGGCAGGGCTATGAGGTGAAGGTGGCCGGCACGGCGGCGGCCGGCCGCAAGTCGATCGCCGCAAGCGATCCCGACTTGGTTCTGCTTGACCTCGGACTGCCGGACGAGGAGGGCCTCGAGGTTCTCCGCGGTATCAAGCGCAACCGGCCGAAGTTGCCGGTCATTGTGCTGACGGCGCATGATTCTCTCGCCAATGCCATCGAGTCGATCAAACAGGGCGCGTTCCATTTCTTCAGCAAACCGTACGTTCCCGAAGAACTGCTGAGCCTTTGTGCCCGCGCGATCGAGCAGAACGTCTTGGAAACGGAAACCGCGGAATTGCGCGTGCGCGCCGATCAACTGGAGAAGCGGCTGGCGCAGGCCGAACGGCAGCTTGCCCCGGTCTCGCGGAGCCGTGCCATGCAAGAAATCCTGGATCTGGTTGATCGCGTGGCCCCCAGCGAGGCCAACGTGCTCATCACGGGGGAAAGCGGCGTCGGTAAAGAAATTCTAGCCAATGAAATCCACCGCCTGAGTGCGCGCAGCACGGGTCCGCTGGTGAAGCTCAACTGCGCCGCCTTCCCGCCGAACATGATTGAGTCCGAGCTCTTCGGATACGTGAAGGGGGCCTTTACGGGCGCGGTACAGGATTTCAGCGGCCTCATTGCCGAAGCTCACAGTGGTTCGCTGTTCCTGGACGAGATCTCGGAAATGCCCATCGAGCTGCAAACGCGCTTCCTGCGAGTGCTGCAGGAAAGGGAGTTTCGCCGGCTCGGCAGCACGAAAAACGTCAAGGCCAACTTCCGCCTGATCGCCGCGACCAACCGTCGCCCCGACGTCGCGCTGCGTGAAGGGAAACTCCGCGAAGATCTCTATTTCCGCTTGAACACGTTTCAGTTGGAAATTCCACCCTTGCGCGACCGTCGCGAAGACGTTCGACAGCTGGCGGAGACGTTCATCATCCGCTTCGCGCAACAACGGGGAAGTTCCCCACCTGTACTGGCGCGCGAGACGCTGCGCGCGCTCGTTGAGTATCCCTGGCCGGGCAACGTGCGGGAGCTGCAGAATGCGATGGAGCACGCGGTGGTCCTTTGCGACTCGGGACGTATCGAAATGGCGCATCTGCCGCGTGAATTGCGCCATCCCACGCCGCTTCCGTCACTGTCCCCGACGCCGCAATCTTTGTTGGAGCGCGAACGGGCGGCCCTCGCCGAGGCGCTTGCCCGTTCCGGCGGGAACAAGCGCCGCGCGGCCGAACTCCTCGGACTGTACCGCGCGACATTTTACGCGAAGCTCAAGCGACACGGGCTGCACCCCAAAGCGACGCCCCCGCCCGCCGCGAGTCAGGTGCGTCGCAGCAAATCCTGAATGGCGGCGTGGAGTGCGGGGAAGTCCACCGGCTTCACGAGGTGTCGCAAAAACCCCGCCTCGAGGCTACGCCGCTCGTCCTCCGGCGCCGCGTGTCCGCTAAGGGCAATGGCCGGTACGCGCGGAGACGTCAGACCGTGCATCAAGTCCAATCCGCTGCCGTCAGGTAGACTTAGATCCGCAATCACCAAGTCGACGTCCGATCCGTCAAGGTGTGCCAGGCCTTCCTTCAAGGTCGCAGCGCGCAGCACCTGGAAACCCCGGCGGACCAGCAGCCGCTCGAAAACGGCCGCTGAATCCTCATGATCCTCGACCAGCAAGATCCTCGGCGGACCGGGCTCCCGTCTGGGTTCGTTGAGCGCGCTGGCTGCTGGATCCACCATGGTTTGGGTGACGGGCCTTCCTCATGCCGGCAAGGGACCGCCGAAAACCGTCGTCAACTCGCCACTGACTCCTGAGAGGTAGCGCCGAATCTTTTGGATCGCGAGGGTGATGCGTGTCTTGACCGTGCCCACCGGCACACCGAGGCGCGCGGAGATATCACGCTGGCTCAGACCCTTGAAAAACGCCAGCTCGACCGCCGTCCGTTGGGCCTCTGGCAACCGCTCCAGGGCCTTCGAGACCAAGGTCCGATATTCGGCCGTGTCAATGTCGTGTTCGACGGTTCCACGAAAGGCTTGCGGTTGCGCAGCGGTTTCGGCCTGAAAGCCGTCACAAGTCCGGCTGTAGCAAATCTGTTTGCGGACCATGTCGATGGCGCGGCGGCGCGCTACTGTCACCAGCCAGCCCAAGGGACGCCCCTTTTCAGGCTGGTACTGCAAACTGCCGCCGTCCCAGATCACCACGAAGATGTTCTGAAGCAGGTCTTCCGTGTCGGACTGAGAGTGCAAAACATGCATGACGACGCTCCGCAAGTGCGCGTGGTGGCGCCGATACAGCTCCTCGAATGCGAGCGAATCCCGCTGGTTGATTCTGCACATCAGTTCCTCGTCGGAATAGTCGACCAAGCTTTGCGGTTTCAATTCAGTGGTAATAGTTTTCATGGCTGGTTTGGGAGTACTCATTTTGAGCGGTTGTTCCCTTTAGCCAGCCGGGTGCCAAACCACGTTTACTCTGGAGAGCGCCAAAAATATCCCAATTATTGTGTATTAAACCACGTCTAGATGTATGGTTTTAGGACAAAATATAGCCCGTACGGATACAGCGCTGTCGTGCAAAATGCCGACTGCCTAAAGGATGGCACGCCCGGCGGAGGTCGAAGGCGGTCGGGGGGCAGGGTTTGCACCCGGCAACTTGCTTGCCCGCGGGCTTTACAGCTGTTTTCGATTCGTCATCTTACGCGCATGGTTCCCAGGGCGAGCTACGAGGTTTTGTGGTTGCCCGAAGGCGAGGACGGTGCGGGACAGCCCACACCGATTCGCGTGTGGAAAACCATCCGCTTCGTCGAAATTGGCGAGGCGTACCGGGTGGCCTTCAGCAGCGGGCCGCTCACGACGCCCGCCGGTCCGCGCAAGACCACGCTCATCCAGGCAAAGGCGACGCGGGTTCATTCCGTCCCCTCGTCGGGCTGCTACGAACTGACGGCGGTTCAAACGGAGAAAGCTGAAGGCGAGTCGGTCTATGTCATGCGGCGGATCGCCTGAGGCGCGCGTGGCCGAGCGCCCTGCAGGGCACGGCACTGCGCTGGCTCGAAGTCAGGAACGCAACACCGCGACGGGCAGATTCCGCAGTAGCTCCGCGATCCCCGGCGACGACCCCAAATCGGGCGACCCTTCCTCCAGTACGTTGCGCCATGCCCGGTCTTCGAGAGCGGGCAGCCGCGTGTCACGCCAAAGCGATCCGACGGGTGGAAAGCCCACGCGGGAAGCAAAGCGTGGCACTACCACGGCCAGCGCATGGGGTCCAAAATTTCGGCGAAAGGCGATCACACAGTCGCCAAAATCTCCGTCCGCTTTCCATGGCTCGTAGCTGCCTTCCATGAACAGTTCGGGGATTTCCCCGCGCAAGCGCAGCAGCCGCTGCACGACGAATAATTTCAGTCGTCCGTCCCTCCAGTTCGCGAGAAATTCCACCGGGTCCGATTGCGCTGCGACTTCCTTGAGCAGTCGGCGTCGCAAGCTGAAATCAACCGGCCGTCGGTTGTCCGGGTCGACTAGGCTGTCGTCCCAGATTTCCGTACCCTGGTAAATGTCGGGCACACCCGGCGTCGTGAGTTTCAGCACGGTTTGGGCGAGGGAATTGACCATGCCCAGCTCGGCCACGCGTTGCGCCAACGGTTCGACCAGGGATTGAAATCGATTGCGCGGTCCGACCTCGAGGACAGATCGAACAAACGCGCGTGCCGATTCCTCCCAAAGTTCGTTTGGTTCGATCCAGCTGCTGTTCACCTTTGCTTCGCGAATGGCCTTGACGAGATATTCCTCAATCCGCGCCACGTAGGTCGATGGGGCGTTCGTCGCGCTATGTCCGACCGGCCAGGTTCCCAGCAAGGTTTGGTACAGGAGGTACTCCTCATTGGCATCCGGCGCCTCGTAGCCCTGAACGATCCGCTTGTGCCGGTGATTGAGGGTGCGCCACCGGGTACAGGCGCGCGCCCATTCGCGCGGCAATTCCGAAAGGGCAGCGAGGCGGGCGCGCACATCCTCGCTTCGCTTGGTGTCATGTGTGGAAGTGGCCAGCAGCGAATGCGGGGTTTCCGCCCGGCGCGCCGCATTCTGGCGATGGAAGTCATCGATCGAGGCGCCAAAGATGGAGGGCTCTCCGCCGACCTCGTTGAGGGCCAGCAGCCGGTTGTACCGATAGAACGCCGTGTCCTCCACGCCCTTAGCCGTGATCGGTCCCGTATTTTGCTGGAACTTGAGCACGAACTGCTGCCGCGCGCGTTCATCAACGGGGTGCTTGTTTTCCTCGGGCGGGAGAAAGACGTCGCGCAGAAACGAAAACACAGAATGCTCCAGCGCTGGATTGCGCCGCATCGCCTCGCCGAGCGCGAAATCAATTCGCTGCACATCCTCCGGGGCCGGCGCTAGCCCCGGTGAAAGGTAGGTTCGATAGACCGCGAACGAGGCGATGGTCTCGCGTAGCGCGCGCGTCAGGGCGTTCAACGTGAAATCGCGGAACCATCGATTGGTCTCGGACAGCCGGTTGAGCATGTGACCCAGCGCACTGACTTCGCTCGACATCGACACCTGCATGGTCAGGACCTTTGCCCGGTACACCACTTCGCGGTATTTCGATGGGTCGCGCGTAAATCGCGCGTAGGTCTCAGTGCACGGGCGTTCCGCCGCCCGATCGACCTGCAAGGCGACGACCTGATCCGCAAATTCGTAGCCGGTTGTTCCTGAGACCGGCCAGTCGCGTCGAAGTTGTTCATCGGGACCAAGGATCTTCTCAACCAGCAGATAGAGCGGACCTGCGGGCGCGGCCGCTCCACGCACCTCGGCCGCCCGCCGTTGGAGTTGCTCGAGATAACCGCGGGGATCGTACAAGCCGTCGACGTGGTCGATCCGCACACCAGTCACCGAGCCCTGGCCGATCAATTCAAACAAGAGCACGTGCGCGCTGGCAAAGACGTCTGGATCCTCCATCCGGATTGCCGCCAGCTCATTGATGTCGAAGAAGCGCCGGTAATTGATCTCTTCGGCGGCCACCCGCCAGTAGGCGAGGCGGTACCGTTGCGCGCTGATCAAGCGATCCAGGGGATCAAACTTCTCCGGGCCGGTCCCCATCGACATCTGGTCGATTTCCAACTGCAGCACCTGGCGGACTTCCGGCGATTCCTCGCAAAGGACGCGGAGACGGCGCTTGATCACTTCCTTTTCCCGCGCGCGCTCCACTTTTTTTGGCCTCGAGGTTTCTTCCGACGCGGGAAGGTGCTCCAGCGCGGTGAGGATGCTTTCCAATTCCGCCGGCGGCGGGCGGCCTTGGGCGGCGAGGCGCTCCACCGCTCCGGCCAAAATGGTGCGGGTCGTCCGTGGGGCGAGGGGGAGTCGCCGATTGCCATACTCAAGACAGATTGATCCTTCCTCGAGGGTGACGCGAAGCAAGCCGGCTTCCAGCACCCTCCCGTACTGATCTTCGAGAATCGGAAGCAGGACCTTGTTCTTGAGTTCCGCCTTGGTCGGATTCCACTCAATGTCGAAAAAATCCGCGTAGATCGACGACGGCCCATTCTCGAGGATGTCCATCCACCAACGGTTGCCGTCGTCGGCGATGCCCATGTGGTTGGGGACGAAGTCCACGATGTGGGACATCCCGTTCGCGGCCAGTGCGGCGAGAAATTCCTTGAAATCCTCCGGTGATCCCAGCTCGGGGTTGAGCTGGTTGTAGTCGATGACGTTGTAGCCGTGGGTGCTGCCCGGCTGGGCCTTGAAATACGGCGAGGCGTAGACGTGGCTGATGCCCAGTTCGCGCAGGTACGGCACGATGCGGGCCGCATCGGGAAACGTGAATTTGGCGTGAAACTGCAGGCGGTAGGTCGCGCGCGGGATGGAAGGAATGGAACTCATCAAAGGGATGCGCGCAGCACAAGGAGTTCGGGCGTCTCGAGGCGGACGGCTCGCGAAAGCGGCTCAAGGCAGGCGGCCCCGGCGCCGCCAAAGCGAGTCTCATTTGACGAAAAGGTGGTCCGCCACGGCTGCCCGCTGGTGGTGATAGCGGCTTCGCCCAATCGAATCTCGTGTTTACCGTGCAAATCGAGAAGCAGCAGCCAGGAGCCGCCGGCACCGTCGCCGCGTAAGGCGAGAATGCCGGGCGCCGGTTCCTCCACGACAAACTCTGCAAAGTCCGCGGCGTGACAGAACGGGATCTGGCCACGCAGTGCCAATCCCTCGCGATACAGCTCGCGAATTTCCCCGTGCCCGCGCAGCAGGACTTCCTCCCACCTGAGCTTGGAGGCGAAGAAAGCTGCGGAATCCTGAGGGTCGACCGGAGGCCGCTGCGCGAGTGCACGCTCGAATACGCCGAAGCGCAGCAGATCTCGCTGCCGTCCTTCGCTGACGAGTCGGCCGACGGCCTCGGGATGATCGGTAAAATAGAGAAACGGCGTCGACGCGGCCCATTCCTGGCCCATGAAAAGCATGGGGACACCCGGCACCAGGCAAAGCAGCGCGCTGGCGGCGCGGAAGGCGGCGGGCGAGGTGAGCATGTGCAGTCGATCGCCATGTGGACGATTTCCCACCTGATCATGATTGGAAAGGCAGCAAACGAACTGCTGCGGCCTGAGCAGGGCACGTTGCGGGGCGGCTGGCCGGCGCGTCCAGCCCTGCTGCAGGATCCCCACCAATTCGGCGACCTTGCCGCTGAAGCGCCCGCGGTAGATCGACGCCTCAGTCAGCGATGCCTCGAGGGAGTGGTGAAAATCGTCCGCCCAAGCGCCGTCCAGATGGAAGCCCTCGCGCGAAAGCAGGATCTCCTCGTTGCGCTCATCCTCCGCAATCGCATACGCTCCGTGCGCATGCGCGGTGTCGCGCAACTCGCGTAGAATATGTTGCCCGGACCGGTCGTGAATCGCGTGGGTGGCATCCAGCCGGAAGCCGTCGACGTGGAATTCCTGGATCCAATATTGGACATTTTGGCAGAACAGGGCGCGCACCGGCCCGGAGCCGGGACCATCGAAGTGCAGCGCATCGCCCCACGGGGTCTGCCGCGTGGTGTCAAAATAATGGCGGGAAAAATCCCGCAGCCGATTCGCATGCGGACCCAGGTGATTGTAAACCACATCGAGGATGACGGCGACGCCCAAGGCATGGGCAGCATCCACCAACGCGCGCAAGTCGTCGGGCGTGCCATACACCCGGGCCGGCGCGAACAGCATGACGCCGTCGTAGCCCCAGTTCCACCGGCCGGGAAAATCACCGATCGGCAGCAACTCGATCGCCCGGACACCTAGTTCGACAAGCGCCGTCAAATGCGCGATGACCCCGCGAAACGTTCCCTCCGGCGTAAACGTGCCGACGTGCAACTCATAGATGACCAACTCCCGAAACTTGGGCGCATGCCACGCGGCATCCGTCCACCTAAACGCTGCCGGATCAATCACCATCGATGGACCCTCGACGCCTTTGGGTTGCCATCGGGACGCCGGATCCGGAAGACTTTTCGCGCCCTCAAGACAATAACGGTAGCAGTCGCCTCCCTCGCCCTCCGGATCGATCGCGGCGTGAAATCCCCCGGCCAGGGGCTCAAGTTCCACGCGGCGCTCCGCCCCGCCGTCCTTCGCTTGCACGAGCACCGAAACGCAGTGCACCTCGGGCGCCCAGGTGCAGTAGCGCACGCCATCCGGCGTCAAGTCAGCCCCTTGACGCGGAAGTGATGACGTCGGGGTGGAAGAGATTTGGGTACCGGGCGCGACCATGAGGCATCCCTGGGGCCGGCCACCGGGCCGATCCCGGCGGGGCAACGCAGATTCGCGCCGCCCGGGCCACTCGGATGCATTCAAAACATTGCCCGGACGCGATTTCTCTCCGCATATGGGCGATCCACTTTGGTTCAAAGACGCGGTCATTTATGAGCTCCACGTCAAGACGTTCTACGACAGCGACGGCGACGGCATCGGGGACTTTCGCGGATTGCTGGAAAAAATGCCGTACTTCGAGGAATTGGGAATCACGGCGCTCTGGTTGCTGCCCTTCTATCCCTCGCCGCTCCGCGACGATGGTTACGATATTGCAGACTACCTCACGGTAAATTCCACGTTCGGCACTCTTGAGGATTTTAGGGCGGTGCTTGACGATGCCCATAGTCGGGGCATCCGGGTCATCACGGAATTGGTGCTCAACCACACCTCCGACCAGCATCCCTGGTTCCAGGCCGCGCGCCGCGCCGCCCCGGGATCGCCCGAGCGGGAGTTTTACGTCTGGAGTGACGATCCACAGAAGTACCGGGACGCGCGCATCATTTTCAAGGACTTCGAGACCTCGAACTGGACATGGGACGGGGTTGCGAAATCGTATTACTGGCATCGCTTTTATGGGCATCAGCCGGATCTCAATTTCGAGCACGGGGCCGTGCACGTGGCGATGTTTCAGATCATCGACTTCTGGCTGGAGATGGGCGTGGACGGCGTCCGGCTCGATGCGGTGCCCTACCTGTTTGAGCGGGAAGGGACCAACTGCGAGAATCTTCCGGAGACGCATGATTTTCTGCGGAAGTTGCGCGCGCACATCGACGCAAAGTTCGAGGGCAGGATGTTGCTGGCCGAGGCCAACCAGTGGCCGGAGGACGCCGCCGCGTATTTCGGCCAGGGCGACGAGTGCCACATGGAATTCCATTTTCCACTCATGCCACGCCTCTTTATGGCGGTGCAGATGGAGGATCGCTTCCCGATCATCGACATCCTCGAGCAGACGCCGGCCATTCCCACCTCCTGTCAGTGGGCCATTTTTTTGCGCAACCATGACGAGTTGACCCTCGAAATGGTGACCGACGAGGAACGTGACTACATGTATCGCGTCTACGCGCAGGATCCCCGCGCGCGCATCAACCTCGGCATCCGCCGCCGCCTGGCTCCGCTGCTAGGCAACAACCGGCGCAAGATCGAGCTGGTCAACTCCCTGCTCTTCTCCCTGCCGGGCACCCCGATCATTTACTACGGCGATGAAATTGGGATGGGTGACAATTTTTTCCTCGGTGACCGCAATGGCGTGCGCACGCCGATGCAATGGAGCCCGGACCGGAATGCGGGCTTCTCCCGCGCCAACCCGCACCAGCTCTACCTGCCCACCATCATCGATCCTGAGTACCATTTCGAGTCAATCAATGTCGAGAATCAGCAGCGCAATCCGTCCTCGCTGTTCTGGTGGATGCGGCGCTTGATCGCGATCAATCGAAGAAGTCTCGCCTTCACGCGCGGCAGTATCGAATTTCTCCACCCGCACAATCACAAGGTTCTCGCTTACTTCCGGCGCCACGAGAGCGAGACCGTGCTGGTGGTCGCGAATCTCTCACGTTTCTCGCAAGCCGTGGAGATCGACCTCTCGGCCTTTGCCGGCCAGCGCCTCACCGAGCTTTTTGGTCGCACCGAATTCCCGCTCATCAAATCCGGCCTGACGCCCTTCACCCTTGGTCCGCACGCGTTTTACTGGCTGGCACTGGAATCGGTGCGGCCGTTGCTCCAGCCGGACGGCGTCCCTCCCTCATTTCACACCGCGGAATTGCGCGGCCCGCAACGGGATCGCTTGCTCGAGCAAGCGATCTTGCCAGCCTATCTGAGCAAGCAACCATGGTTCCCGTGGCCGCAGCGAGGGCTTCGCGAGGTCACCATCCTCGATGAGATTCCGGTCGGCAACGGCCACCTGCTGGTGCTTTCGCTTGGTTTCGCCGAGGGCCTGCCGGAAACGGTGGTGCAGCCCGTGGTGGTGACCGGCTCCCCGGCGGCCGGGAAACCATCGCCGGACAAGCCGCACGCCGTCCTCGCGCGTTTGGACGACGGACGGACCTTGATTGATGGGTATGCCGACGAGTCATTTCGCGCCGAACTGGTGCGGCTGATCCGGCAGGGCGGGTGGGTGCACGGTCAATCCTTCCGCCTGCTCGGCCGTCCGGGCCAGGCTCTCTCCGGGGAAAACCGTGAGACGCCGCCTTCGCGCGTTTGGAATTCCTTTGGCGCAACCTTCGCGGCCAACTTTGGGGACACGTGGTTTCTGAAGTGCTTTCGGCAGTTCGAGGCCGGGGCGCAACCTGATGTCGAGGTGTTGCAGCACCTTGAAGGGAACAAATTCGACAAGGCGCCAAGGTACGAAGGCAGCCTTGAACTGAGCAGTACGGCCGGCACCGGCACGCTCGCCACGATCAGTCGCTTCGTGCCGAATGGGGGCACCGGCTGGGTCTATGCGCTCGACGCCATGGGCAGGTTCTTTGAGCGCGTGCTTACCAAGCGGGGATCGATTTCCGATCCTGCGGCAGTGGAGGACGTGATCAGCGGCATGTACCGCGAGCGCTCCATTTTGGCGGGTGAAGCCGTGGCCCGGCTACATCTGGCCCTAGCGCAGCCCACAGACGACCCGGCCTTTCATTGCGAGCCCTTCGGCACGCTCTATCAACGCTCGTTGTATCAGTCGATGCGCGGCAATCTCGGTCGCATGCTGCGCCGGCTCCGCGCCAGCGGATGCGACGAACAGCCGGAGTCGCGCCGTCTGGCCGATGCAATCATGCAGGCGCGGGAAACGCTGCTCGCGCGCTATGCCGGTCTGCTCGATCACAAGATTGCGGCCCAAAAGTGCAGGGTGCACGGCGATCTTTCCCTCTTCCGGCTCATCAATACCGGCAAGGATTGGTGGTTCGTTGATTTCGAGGGTGGCGCCGACGGCTCGATCGGTGAGCGCAACTTGAAGCGTTCACCGCTGGTGGATGTCGCCGCCCTCCTGCGGTCCACCGAGGATGCGATGCATCTGGCCCTCACGCGGCAGCGCGCGGAGGATCGCGCGGCCCTCCAGCCGTGGGCGGACCTGTGGCTTTCCCTCCTCGGGCGCGCCTTCCTGAGCGGCTACCGGCAGGTCACCCGAGGCGCCGAGTTCATTCCGGCCGATCCGGCGGACTTCAGTTTGCTGCTGGATGTTCTCCTGCTCGATGACGCCGTGCGTGACTTGGCCAAAGTGCCGGAGGGTTCCAGCGAGGCATTCGCGGCCGCGGGTCACTCATTTTTTCGACTCCTCCAAAGGCCGTACGCGGAGGATTCTCCCGCTGCCTGACGGGGTCCCGTTCCGCGCGCCCTGGCGAATAATGCGCCACGAGGAGCCGTAGCTGCTGGCCAGCAGATCAGTGCCTTCCCATAGTCGCGTCGCGCCGATGAATGCGCGCCGGTTGTCTCGTCGCCGGCATCCCTCGGGCAGCGGATCGATTTCCTTGGCGTTGCCCCCGCCCAAGACGATGTCGGTCGGTTTGATCACATCCCGCATCTGACTCACGACCTCATTTACGGCCTTCAACCACTTGCCTCGGCCCTCGCGCCTGTAGGCCTTGGCGCTGACCCGCTCCATGAATTGCCAGCCGCTTTTCAAACGCAGGCAGCCGATTTCCAAAGGCACAATCACGTCGTCGGCAATCACCGTGGCTCCCACGCTCGTGCCGAATCCGAGGAACAACATCCGCCCCTCGCGGTAGCTGCCCAGCGCCTGCATCGCCGCATCGTTGATGATTCTAACGGGGCGCTTAAAGGCCGCCTCGAAATCGAAGCCCAGCCAGCCCTGGCCAAGGTTCAGCGGCTCCGCCACGGGACTGCCATCAACGACCACGCCGGGAAATCCCAGCGACACCGCGTCATATTCCCAGTCCTTCGTTGCGTCGAGCACCTCCTTGACCATCGCCCTCGCCGTCAAGTTTCGCCCTGACGGCACCTTGCGACGTTCGTCATGACCGCTGGCCATCAGTTTCACATTCGTGCCGCCCACGTCGATCATCAGGATCTTCATAGCGGTCGTTCCAGGCCGCGCAGAAACTCCGTCACGCCGCGTCCCCGATCGGCGACGGTCACGACGTCGGCGCTCTTCTTAATTGCCGCAATGGCGTTCGACACGGCGACTGAAAACCCGCACATCCGCAGGAACGCGTGGTCATTTTCTGCGTCCCCGAAGCCGATGACCTCGCCGGCGCTGATTTGCAGTTCCTCCAAGGCGGCCTTCAGGCCAAACGCCTTGTCCACGCCCTCAGGCAGAAGCATGACGGCACCCTTGTTGAAAATCACGTTGTAGCCGACACCCAGGTGCTTGATGACCTCGAGCGCGGCCTTTTCGTGTGGCTCCCAAGTCGCCACGATAACGCGGCCCACTGACAGCGGCGAGATGCCGCGTCGTCGCAGCTCGTCGACAAACTTGGGGTCGGGAGGATTGGCCAGCACTCGCTCCCGGCCGGAATCCGGCGCATAAATAACCCCGCCATTCTCTGCGACAACGAGATCAAAAAGTTTAAGGGGTGTCTGGAGAAGGGGAAAATCGTCGAGCTCGCGCCCTGTTACGAGGATGATTTTTCGGTCCTCAGACCGGAATCTTTTCAGCGCCTCAATCGTAGGCTCGTCGATGACACCGTCCGTCGCAATCGTGCCGTCAAAATCGGTCGCCATGGCCCGACATGAGACCGACCGGTTGGCCTGGGGGGAGACGAGTTCAGTCCGCGCCGGCCCTCCAGCGGCGAGCGCATCTTTGGTTTGCCAAGGGATCGGCGCGGGAATCTTGACTTCGTCCATAGAATGCTCGCGCACTCATTTCCGCCTATCGGTTCGAACTTTCAACCGCCAATTGCTGGCCGGCAACCGAGGCCACGGTTGGCCGCAATTCCGCCACGGCGCTTTGATACCCCGCCATGAATTCCGCGATCCAGGCGTCGCGAGCCACGGCGGACAGGCGACCGGGACACGCTTGGCGCGCCATGAACACCACGCCCTGCCGGGTTGGCACCACACTCAGGTCGTGCGGCCGACGGACGGCGGCGGCGACACCAATTTCAAAGGCCGCGCCTTGCGGTATCAAAGGAGCGACGGCGATTTCGGCGGGGAGGCGGGCGGCGGAGGATTGGAGGTAGATGACCGCCACCGCTATGAGCACATAAACGTCCAGCAGGATGATCCCAAGGCGGATCAAGCGCGAGCGTTCGTCGGCTACGGAACGGTCGATGGTGACATCAGCCATGGGATTTTCCGCGGTGGCGCTGGCCGTTAAAGCGCGCTCCGACCCTGCACGAGCCGGATCAGGAACAGTACGACTGCCAGGACGAGCAGGAGGTGGATGAACCCGCCGATGGTGTACGAAGAGACGAGTCCAATGATCCAGAGGACCAAAAGAACAATGGCGATTGTTTCGAGCATATGTTTGGGTTTTCTTGGGCGGTGTCGGTGGCAATCAGCAACACCGCCATTTCTAATCAAACGGCTGCCCACCCGGTGCGGTTTGCAAAAACGCGTGCTCGCGTCCGCCTGTCGCCGTGGAGTTAGTTGACTGAGGGTGGCCCCCTCCGATCCGCTGATTCCAGGGACGGGCGCGATTAACCAAGCGCGACGACGTCGCGGGGCGCGTTTCGTCGGCGTGAACGCGCCGCTCCATCTAGAGTCGTCCGTCCAGGCGGCCAGGGAAGCCGGCTTGCGCTACGTCACCGACTCCGCGCCGGGCGTGTCGCGGCATGGCTCCGCGGATAACTTTTCCTATCGCGCGCCGGACGGCAGCAACCTGGTAAATGCCGACGAATTGGCGCGAATCAAGAGCCTGGCTGTCCCGCCAGCGTGGAGCGACGTGTGGATCGCCACACGCGCGGACGCGCATTTGCAAGCCACTGGGCGCGACCTGCGCGGCCGCAAACAGTATCGCTATCATCCCGATTTCCGCGCGAGCCGCGACACGAACAAATTCGATCGCATGCTGGATTTCGCGAGGGCCCTGCCGCGGATCCGGCGGCACGTTTCGAAGGATCTCCGACGTGGGGGCCTGCCCCGGGAAAAGGTGTTGGCCGCCGTCATCCGACTGCTGGAGCGGACGCACATTCGCGTGGGGAACGACGAGTATGCGAAGACCAATGGTTCCTTTGGACTGACGACGTTCCGGAATCACCATGCGAAAGTGAAGGGATCGACCGTGCGGTTCGAATTCAGGGGCAAGAGCGGAATTCGACATGCCATTGACATTCAGGACCCCGCCATCGCCCGGCTCGTGCGGACCTGCCAGGACTTGCCCGGGCAACAACTTTTCACCTATACAGGCGAGGACGGAACTGCTTCCCCTATTGGCTCGGAGGACGTCAACGCCTACTTGCGTGAGATCACGGGAGATACTTTCACGGCCAAAGATTTTCGAACGTGGGCCGGGACGGTGGCCGCCTCGATCGCGCTGCGGGCGTTCGAGCCTTTCAACTCGGAGACCGAGGCAAAACGGAATGTGGTCCAGGCCATCGCCGCGGTTGCGAAGCGGCTTGGGAACACCCCGGCCGTCTGCCGCAAGTGCTACATTCATCCCGCAATTGTCGAGGCATACCTCCATGGGCACCCGCTCCCAGACGCCGGTCGCAACGGGAAGGCCAGTCGCTACCAGGCGTTGGAAGAGAGATCGGTCATCGCCTTGTTGCGACAACATTCCGCGGCCGGCTCTCGCAACCGCTCGCCATCAAGTGGATCGCCAGGGAAGAAGACAAAGAAAAGGCCGCCGACGCGAACGCCGGCGGCCAAATTGAGCGAGACAACCTAGGCCGCTTCCGCCGCGATATTGACGGTCGAGACCGCCAGCTTCGTCAGCTTCTGATCGGTGGCGCGCTCTTCATCCAGGGTCTTCTGGAGCAACTTCGCTCCGGTGCCATCACCGAGCATTTCCGCGTAGGTGCGGGCGCAGCCGTAGCCGGCCATCTCGTAATGTTCAACCCGCTGGGCAGCGGCGATGAGGCCGGCGTCGCGCACCTCCTCGTCGGCTTCCTCTTTGATCAATTCGTCGCCTTCCTTCAGCATGCCCTCTGTGCCCTTGCACTTTGGGCCGCGGGTCGTCTCCTGGTGGCTCTTGAGAATGCGCTCGAGGCGGGCGGCGTGCTCCTTGGTTTGTTCCAAGTGCTCAAGAAAGCCGGCGCGGAGCTGCCGGTTCGATGCAGCCTTGGCCATCTTCGGCAGCGCCTTGATGATCTGCGTCTCCGCGCTGTAGAGATCTTTGAGTTCGTGAATATAGAGGTCTTTGAGGGTTTCGAGTTCCATGTAAACAAATCGGGCCGCCGCCTTCGGCGGTTTCTTGATTCTTTGAATTTTTGCAGATGACTGGCCCCGCGATTCACGCCGCCGTACGCGCCGGATCGAACTCGCACATGGCCGACAGGCGCCTTTCGGGTGGAAAGCTCGGTCGAATCAGTGGCGTACCGCAGAGGCGGTCGGCCAGATTCACTGGACGCTCCAGCGAGGCGTGCATCTGGTCGATTTGGTAGCTCCAGACTTCAAACTTCCGCCACTCGCTGGCGCCGAAGACCGTGGCAAAGGCGCCGTCGACCGCGTCGAAGCCATGTGCGATCTGCACGCGCCCAATCCGCGACTCGTTGAAGCGGGCGTCGAACACGTGCCAGCGGCTGCCGAGCCAGGCCTCAAAATATGCGTGAAAATCCATTGAGGTGCCCGGGTCGAAGACGCCGATGTCCGGCACATAGCCGGTGACGTACCGCGTTGGAATGTTCAGGCAACGACACAGGGTGATGGCGACGTGGGCGAAATCGCGGCACACGCCGAAGCCACGGGAAATAACATCGCTGGCCGAGATGGTCGAGGAACCGGAACCGGGGCGATATTCGATGTTCTGGTTGACCCAATCACAAATTGCCTGCACGCGCTCCGCGCCCGGGGGTACGCTCCCAAACAGCGCCGCGGCGAACTCGAATAGTTTATCCGAGTCGCAGTAGCGGCTTGGCATCACGTATCGCAATACCTCAACCGGCATGGACTCGATCGGTCCATGGGTTTCGCAACCCGAAAAATTCTCGGGCAGCGCAGAAACCCGGACCAACGAATCGTATCTGATCCGATTGAATCCGGGCGCCAGCTGGTGGCAGTGGATGATGTTGCCGTGCGCATCTTCATACTCTCGAATGACGCGCGCCGGTTCAAAGTGGGTCCGTTCGGCCATCACGTACTGCCCCGCCCGATGCCGCAATTTCAAGGCCAGGAAAATCGGATTTTCCGCGCTGGATTGGATTTCGAATTCGCACCCGCAACGCACGATGAGGTCCAATTCCCCCGGCAACTCGCCAGCAAATGTGATCGATGAAGTGGGCATGGGGGCAGATTCGTGCCTGCCTGCCCGCGCGGATGTCGCAAAGCGGTGCTTTCTCCGGACGTGGTTAGAATTCTTACGCCCACGGGCGAGGCAAAGCGCGTATCCCTTGAGAGGACCTCTATGAAAAGTGATTCGCGCATTGACGAAATGCTCCCATGGGCCGCCGCGGCCCTGGTTGGAATGAGTGTAATGTTCAACACTTGGGTCAACCTGCTGGTGCTGTGATCCTAGCGGCCGACGTTCACGGTAGCGCGCGTAGATTGCCCGGCCCGGCCGTGCGGCCGCCTGCCCAACTCAGCCACCTCGCTAGCCGTTCACGATTTCGCCTCCGTTCGGATGGAGGACCTGGCCCGTCATGTAGGAGGCATCCTGGGAAGCCAGAAAGACATAGCATCCGGCGACTTCGGCGGGCTGACCGACGCGGCCAAGGGGGACTTCGGTCCCAAAGGTCCTAATCTTTCGAGCTGGAAAAGTCGACGGAATCAATGGGGTCCAAATCGGTCCCGGCGCGACACCGTTGACGCGTACCCCACGTTTGACCAGCGAGTGCGCAAGCGAGCGAGTAAAGGCGACGATTGCACCCTTGGTCGCCGAATAATCCAACAGCTCAGCGCTGCCCCGGTACGCGGTGACGGAGGTGGGGTTGATGATCGAAGCCCCGCGCTTGAGGTGGGGCAACGCGGCCTTGGACAGAATTGTGAGAAAATATTGGTGCGGAAAGTGCGCTGCAGCTGTGCGGATGTGATTCTCTCGAGCGAGGACTGGGGATGCTGCTCGGCGGCGTTGTTAACGAGAATGTCGATCCGGCGCCAGCGCTTAATGACAGCAGCAACGGCACGACGACAGAAAGCCTCGTTACCGACGTCCCCGGCGAGGATGTAGCCGTCACCGCCAGCCTCCCGGACGAGTCGACGAGTTTCGCGCGCGTCGCCATGCTCATTCAAATAGAGGATTGCCACGTCGGCCCCCTCGGCGGCAAACGCGACGGCGACCGCGCGCCCAATTCCGCTATCTCCCCCGCTGACGATCGCCACCTGGCTGGACAATCGGCCCGAGCGCAGAGTTGGAGGCCGCGCGAAAACGGGACGCGGTACCATTCGCGACTCGATTCCCGGCTGCCGACGTTGCGTCTGCGCCGGCCGTACCGGCTTGGGATCTCTTTGCAGTTGCGCCATCGATCAGAACGCAAATTGCCCGCAAATCCCGTCGGGCGGGGCGCCTTAAAGCCCCCGTCGCGGCGGCGGTCGTGTTTCAGGCGGTGGTGTCCCGCAATAGCTTGATTTCGTCGTGCGCCTTCTGAATGTCGCAGTAGTGCATGATCAAGATCGAACGAATATCGCCTGGCAACTCCTCGTCCAGCGCGTTGCGATATTCGGCGACGGCGGAATCCTCGCCGCGTTCACATTCTGCCAGGATGGCCTTCTCATCCTTGCTCGTGATGGCAGCCTTCAAGTCGATCCACCCGCGATGAAGCGCGCCAGCGAGACTGCTCGTGGTCTCGGCATCCTTGCCCAGCGAGCGAACCAAGACCTGAAGTTGGGTCACAAACTTGGCGCGCTGCGCAGAGAAGCGCTCAAAAATCGCTATCATGGTAACGTCCGTGACGTTTTCGGCAGCGTGCTTAAATCCTTCTTGGCCGTCGCGGCACGTTTCGATGAGCCCATTGAGGATCGAGGAAGTGGAGTTGGTGGAAGCTGTGTTCATGCTAGTCCTTCGGCTCCCGCGAGCCGAATACGTCTAGAAAACGGTTTTTCCAAAGACCGCCGTTTCGGGCGCCCCCGATTAGCAGGTGTATGAGAGCAATTTGGAAAGGCGCAATTTCATTCGGCCTGGTCAATATCCCAATCGCGCTTTTTCCCGCGACCCGCCGCGAGCAGCTCAAGTTCCGTCTCTTGCGTGCCAGCGACTTGAGTCCCGTGAACTACAAGCGGGTCGCGGAGGCGGATGGGCGCGAGGTGCCGTGGGATCAAATCGTCAAGGGCTACGAGCACAAGAAGGGGAAATTTGTCGTGTTGCGCGATGAGGACTTCGCTCGGGTCGACGTCGAGGCGACGCAAACCGTCGATATCACGGACTTCGTCGCGCTGGCAGAGGTCAATCCGATGTTTTTCTCCAAGCCCTATTGGATGGAGCCTCAGAAGAGCGGCGCGAAGGCGTACGCGTTGTTGCGGGACGCACTGGCGGATTCCGGCAAGATCGGCATCGCCAAGGTGGTCATCAAGACGCGCCAATATCTCGCGGGCGTGAAGGCACAGGACGACCTGCTAGTGCTGGAGTTGATGCACTTTGCCGACGAGCTGATCGACACCAAGCGCATGCGGGTGGCGGAGGTCTCCCCGGGCAAGAAGGAACTCGCCATGGCGCGGACGCTGATCGGCAACATGACGACGAAATGGAATCCCGCCCGCTATTCCGACGAATACCGCGAGGCCGTGGAGAAGGTGATTCAAGCCAAGCTGCGCCACCCGCAGAAATCCAGTGGCAAAAAGCCGGTGGTCCCCAAATCGTCGAAGATCATCGATCTCGTGGCGGTGCTGCAGCAAAGCCTCTCAACGAAACCAAAGAAGTCCGTCAAAGCCCGGTCCACCCGCAAGCGAAAGGCCGCCTGAACCATGCCCACTACCCCGTCCAGCAATGCCGGCTCTCGCATCATGCGAGACGTGTTCAACGATATCTCAAAATGGAGCGCGACGTGGATGGGGTCGCCCTCCGCCTTCGTCTGGTCCGTCCTGATCGTGGTGGCCTGGGCTGTGACCGGCCCCTATTTCCATTACTCCGACACCTGGCAGCTCGTGATCAACACGGGAACGACCGTGCTGACATTTCTCGCGGTTTTCCTCATCCAGAATACGCAGAACCGCGACGCCAAGGCCATTCACCTCAAGCTGGACGAGCTGATTCGCGCGGTGGAGGGGGCGCGGAATCACTTTGTCGACCTCGAGTCCCTGTCCGACGATGAACTTGAAAAGATTGCGGCGGAGTTCTCCAATTTTCGCGAAGTGGCGAAGCGTTTGGTTGACCGGCGTCATGAACAAAAGATACCCGCGCCTGGAGTCGCCGGGACGATGTCAACCGCGTGAACCCGGGCGGCGGGTGCGGCGCGGCGCAACTGGCACAACCAAACACCGCGCGGCGCGCGATTCTGGAGTATGAACCATGACGCCATCTATCGCATCGAGAAATTGGTGGATACGGGAAACCATGAGGAGGTTGGCAAACTGCGCGAGTTGCCCGGTTCTGCCCAGCCCGCGCCGCCCCCGCCCGACGTGGAACGCTCGGAAGTGATCGAGCCATGGGAAATCGCGATCGATCCGGGCGGGACGCAACGCACGACGACGGGTTCCGATGAAACCATTTCCGAGATGCTGGTCCTTCAAGGGGTGGAGGAGGCGGATGCGGAAGCGCGGCGCCTTAGTGACGGGGAGGTCTCGGCGCGCCGGCAGCCACGGCCGAATGGAAAGTGACGCGCTGGCGCCCGGTATTCTTGCGGTGCTAAACTTTGACGCAACCGCTACTTGGGTGGTCGCCGTTTACCAAGCATGAAAATGAAAACAATTCTTCACCTGTCCACGATCACCCTGCTGGTCACGGCGCTTTCCGGTTGCACCGCCGTGGTTGAGAAGCCTGTGCCCGTCCAGACGACGACGCAAACCACCGAGACCACGGTGGTGAAACGGCCAGGTGTGACCGAGACCACCACCTCGCGCACCTACTAATCTGCCGATCCTGGCTGGCGTTTCGCCGCGGAACGAACAATGATGCGGGGCTGGACCCCGCATCATTGCTTTCCGGCCGATCGCCTTGCCACCAATTCCGCGAATGACTTTTCGAACGAAACATCCGGCGCGCGACCCGAGGGGAGAGGATTAGAATGCGCCGACGCATTGCCCGAAGCTCCATCCCCGTCTGGGAAGGTCACCCCTATCCGCTTGGCGCTACGATTGCGCGCGACGGCATAAACTTTGCCCTCTTTTCCGAAGCCGCGACAAAAGTGGAACTTTGTCTCTTTTCAGAGACAGACGGTGCGGAAGTGGCGCGCATCCCCTTGCGCGAGCGAACCGACGAGGTCTGGCATGCGTTCATTCCCGGCCTCAAAGCAGGCCAGCTTTACGGTTATCGTGTCCACGGTCCCTACAAGCCGCAAAAAGGTCATCGCTTCAATCCGCACAAGCTCCTCCTTGATCCGTACGCGCGGGCCATCACGGGGGGAATCAAGCAGGGCGAGGAACTGCTCGGCTACGAACTTGGCCACGAGCACGGCGATACCGTGCGCGACAAACGGGACAACTCTCACCTCATGCCGAAGTGCGTGGTGGTGGACAATAGCTTTGACTGGGCAGGCGACGAACGTCCCAACCGGCCGCTGGCGGAATCAATCATCTATGAGGCCCATGTAAAGGGGTTTACCAAGTTGTGGGACGCCATCCCCGAGAAGTTGCGGGGAACCTACGCCGGCATCGGTTGCGAAGAGTCAATCGCCTACTTCAAGCAACTTGGCGTCACGGCCATTGAACTGTTGCCCGTGCACCAGTTTGTCGATGACGGTTTCCTCGTCAGTAAGGGTCTCGCCAACTATTGGGGCTACAGCAGCATCGGCTTTTTCGCCCCCGAGAGCCGCTATTCCGCCAGCGGGGTGCGCGGAGAGCAGGTGACGGAGTTCCGGCAAATGGTGAGGAGGCTGCACACCGCCGGCCTCGAGATCATTCTCGATGTCGTTTACAACCATACGGCTGAGGGCAACGGTTTTGGCCCGACGTTTTCCTTCAAGGGGATCGACAACGCGAACTACTACCGCCTCATGCCGGATGATCGCCGCCATTACATGGACTACACGGGCACAGGCAACACCTTGAACGTCGTTCATCCCCGCTCCCTACAGCTCATCATGGACAGCCTGCGGTATTGGGTCACGGAAATGCACGTGGACGGTTTTCGCTTCGACCTCGCCGCGTCGCTCGCGCGCGAATTGCACGAGGTCAGCCGCCTCGCGGCCTTCTTTGATATCATTCACCAGGATCCGATTTTATCACAGGTGAAGCTCATCGCGGAGCCATGGGACGTCGGTGAAGGCGGCTACCATGTCGGAAATTTTCCGGTCCTGTGGTCCGAATGGAACGGCAAGTATCGTGACTGCGTGCGGAGCTATTGGAAGGGCGACGACTCGCAAATCGGCGAGCTGGCCTACCGGTTGAGCGGCAGCTCGGATCTTTACGAGAGCGGCGGCAAGAGGCCGCACGCGAGCATCAACTTCATCGTGGCCCACGACGGCTTCACGCTGCACGACCTGGTGACGTACAACGACAAGCACAACGAGGCGAACGGCGAGCAAAACAAGGACGGCGACAATAACAATCATTCGTGGAACCACGGCATCGAGGGCGAGACCGAGGACGAAGGCATCAACATCCTGCGCCGGCGGCAGAAGCGCAACCTGCTGGCCACGCTGTTCCTCTCCCAAGGGGTGCCGATGCTCTGCGCCGGCGACGAATACGGCCGCACGCAATTCGGGAACAATAACGCCTACTGCCAGGATAATCCGATTTCCTGGCTCGGCTGGCAGCGGACGCCGCCCCAGGAAAGACAGTGCGAGTTTGTCAGCCGCCTGGCTCAGTTTCGAACCGAGCACCCAATATTCCGCCGGCCGAAATTTTTTCAGGGGCGTAAGATCCGGGGGCAGGAGATCAAGGACATCATGTGGTTCAACCCCGGCGGGACGGAAATGAACGACGATGAGTGGGGTACGCACTTTGTGAAGGCGCTTGGCTTGCAGCTGAGCGGCGACACCATTGACGTGCGCAATTTTCGGGGTGAGCCGATCAAGGACGACACGTTTCTCCTTTTGTTCAACGCGAGTCCCGACACATTGCAGTTCAGGCTCCCGGGTCAGGACGGGCAGCATTGGGAGACGGTCATCAACACGCGCGAGGAGGCCGGTTTCGTCGACCCCGGCGCGCGCACCCCCGCCGGCGAATCGGTTGAACTGATCGATCGCTCCTTCATGCTGCTGCGCCGCGGCTAGAAACTGGACCCGTTGGAGCTTCTTCCCTTGGTTGGGCTGGCCCGAAGGTGGTGAATTGCATAAAACCGATGGGGGCCTCGGGAACGATTGACCCCGAGCTCTCCCTCCTAATAGCGAATGACTTGCGTCGGAAACCGCACTCCAGTCGAACAGATTTTGCGCGTCATGCGGCCTGATTCCGCCTTGCCATGGGCGAGCGAAGATTCAGCATTTGGAACCTATGACACCGGATGCTGAACATATGCCCGCCGCGGCGGCCGCGGCGGAGGAAATCCTTCAGGCCATTTACGGAGACGATCTGGAAGGGTGCGCCATCCGGCCGGAAGCCATCGTCACCATCATTGCAGTCGCCATGAGGGAGAGCTCCGCCACGCAGGCGGAAATGCTGGAGCTTTACGAAAAAGCCATCGAGGCCCTAAAACTCCTTTCCACGCCGCCCGCGGAGGTGGCCGGCCTTGCTCCAGCCAACATCCCCCCGCTCCTGAGCGAGCGCCTGGACACCATCCATCAATTAACCACGAAACTCATGATGACAGCCGCTGCCGCCCGCGCCCAAGTCTTCAATGTTGATCCTGCACCATGAAAAGAACACCCAACAAGCCTCCCGTGCGTTCTCCCAACAAACCGTCAATGGCTCTGACCAACCCCGATCCAGGACCCGCCGATCATAACGGGTCGCTAGCCTCCGAGGAAGGGGGCAAAGAGACGCAGGCCCTGCTCGCAGCCATGCTCGCGTTTCGCCTGGGCGATTTCTCGGTGCGTCTGCCAGTCGGATGGACCGGCATGTACGGAAAAATCGCGGACGCCTTCAACGAAGTGCTCAGCATGAACGAACGGCGGGCGCAGGAGACCACCCGGGTCAGCCGCCTGGTTGGACAGGAGGGAAAGCTAAAACAACGCATGACACTCGCCGGCCTCGTCGGCGGCTGGGCTGGCGAAGTCCAGGCCCTCAATTCCCTGATGGACGACCTCGTGCGTCCCACCATCGAAGTGACGCGCACTATCGGCGCCGTGGCGAAGGGCGACCTGGGTCAATCGATGACCCTGGAAGTCGACGGACGGCCGCTGGAGGGAGAGTTCCTCCATTCTGCCAAGCTCGTTAATCGCATGATCGATCAACTTGCCGTCTTCACCTCCGAGGTGACGCGCGTGGCCCGCGAAGTCGGCACGGAGGGCAAGCTCGGCGGTCAGGCTCAGGTGCGCGGCGTGTCCGGCGTCTGGAAGGAATTGACCGAAAGCGTTAACCAAATGGCGGGCAATCTCACCGCTCAAGTCCGCAACATCGCCGATGTGACCATCGCGGTCGCGAACGGCGACCTCTCCAAGAAGATCACCGTCGATGTGCGCGGCGAAATCCTGCAACTCAAGGAGGCGATCAACACGATGGTGGATCAACTCCGTTCGTTCGCCTCCGAGGTCACGCGCGTCGCTCGTGAGGTCGGCACGGAGGGCCGGCTGGGTGGCCAGGCCGTCGTGCCCGGCGTGGCGGGGACGTGGAAGGACTTGACCGACTCGGTAAACGCGATGGCATCCAACCTCACCGCGCAGGTTCGCAACATTGCGGCGGTCACCACCGCCGTCGCGCGCGGGGACTTGTCGCGGAAAATTACGGTCGACGTGAAGGGTGAAATCCTCGAGCTGAAAGAGACGATCAACACCATGGTCGATCAGTTGAATGCCTTCGCGTCAGAAGTCAGCCGCGTGGCGCGCGAGGTGGGCACCGAAGGCAAGCTGGGCGGCCAGGCTCAGGTGCAGGGCGTGGGCGGAACCTGGAAGGATCTCACGGACAACGTGAATTTCATGGCCGACAACCTGACCGCGCAGGTGCGCAACATCGCCGACGTGGCCACCGCAATCGCGATGGGGGATTTGTCCCGCAAGATAACCGTCGACGTGAAGGGCGAAATTCTCGAGCTCAAGAACACGATCAACACCATGGTCGATCGCTTGAACGCCTTTGCCTCCGAGGTGAGCCGGGTGGCGCGGGAGGTCGGCACCGAGGGCAAGCTCGGCGGCCAGGCGGAGGTCGGCGGGGTGGCCGGCACTTGGAAGGACCTGACGGATAACGTCAATTCGATGGCCTCCAACCTGACCGGGCAGGTGCGCAACATCGCCGACGTGGCCACGGCCATCGCGAAGGGCGATCTTTCCTCGAAGATTACAGTCGAGGTCAACGGAGAAATTCTCACGCTGAAGAACACGATCAATACGATGGTGGATCAGCTCAACGCCTTTGCCGGCGAGGTGAGCCGCGTGGCGCGCGAGGTCGGCACCGACGGCAAGCTCGGGGGCCAGGCGCAGGTGCCCGGCGTGGCGGGGACGTGGAAGGATCTCACGGACAACGTCAACTTCATGGCCTCCAACCTCACTGAACAGGTCCGCGGCATCGTGAAAGTGGTGACCGCCGTGGCCAATGGAAACCTGAGCCAGCGTCTCACCGTGCAGGCCAAAGGCGAGGTCGCTGCGCTCGCGGATACAATCAACAACATGACCGACACGCTCGCAACCTTCGCCGACCAGGTGACGAACGTGGCGCGCGAAGTCGGTGTGGACGGACGGCTCGGCGGCCAGGCGAACGTCCCCGGCGCCGCCGGCACCTGGAAGGATCTCACCGGCAACGTCAACCCCCTCGCCGCCAACCTCACCACTCAGGTTCGCGCCATCGCCGAAGTCGCCACTGCCGTCACCAAGGGCGACCTCACGCGATTTGTCCAGGTGGAGACCCGTGGAGAGGTGGCTGAGCTGAAGGACAACATCAACACGATGATTTCCAACTTGCGCGAGACCACGGAGAGGAATCGTGAACAAGATTGGCTCAAGACCAACATCGCCAAGTTCAGCGGCATGCTTCAGGGACGGCGTGAGCTGAGCACCGTGGGTCGGATGCTCCTCACCGAACTGGCGCCGCTGGTCGATGCTCACCAGGGCACCATCTACCATCTTACCGGCGATTCCACGCTGAATATGCTCGCGAGCTACGCACACAGTGGGAGCGGAGCGCTCTT
>JANMQT010000160.1:0-5936 GCA_031370675.1 Verrucomicrobiota bacterium | reverse complement strand
CCCGATTCTTACGGTCACTGAATCCTATCTTTACGGGTGCATTGCGGCGGCGCGTGGTGACGACCGGGCAACGGTGAGGCAGGCTTTTGGCCCGGCGATGGCGAAGGTGGGCCGAATCATTGAGGAGCGCGCCTGGACGTTCTCCGATGACTACATGCTGCGCGGAGTCATTCGGGGGCTTTGTGGTCAAAAGGAAGAGGCGATTCGCGATCTTGCCTTTGCGAAGAAGCATGTGATTGAAGCCGCTACCGAAAATAAATGTTCAGCGGCGATGGCGTTGGTTTATGCCTGGAACGGGGAACGCGACCGGGCGATTGACCTCATTGAAGAGGGCCTCACCAAACCGATGCTGCTGGAGCCTGGCGACGTCACTAACCTGACACTTGTCGACCTCAAGTTCGGCTGGCAATGGGATCCGCTACGCAGCCATCCACGCTTTCAAAAAATCCTGGCCTCACCGGAACCGAAGACCATTTATTAAGCGGACCGACTCCCGCGGATGCGTTCGAGCAACGCTGCACGACCAAGCGATGTGGACGAGAAGGTGCAAGCTGGACCGCGCGCTGGCTAAATATCACCGCTCAGCTGGGACATCCTGTCGCGAGCCGCATATCGCGCAGAAATCCGTGGGGCCAATGTGGTATCGTAATACACTCAGGAACAGGGTTTAAGAAATTGTATCGGCTGAGATTCGCAGGGATTGCCCCGATTGCGGAACCAGAATGGCTATAGGCTTTGGCCATGAAAACGACCAAGACCATTGCGCTAGTCGCCCACGACAATCGCAAGCAGGGCCTCGTGGAGTGGGTAAACTGGAACTACCTCGGACTCTCGCAGCATCGGTTGGTTTGCACCGGCACGACCGGTCGTCTCGTGGAAGAGGCGATTCGCACCAGCTACAAGGAAGCTGACTCGGACTCGCCCGAGCTCTTGATTACGCGCCTGAAATCCGGCCCGCTCGGCGGCGACCAGCAATTGGGTGCGATGATCGCGGAAGGCCGCGTCGATATGATCATCTTCTTTTGGGATCCAATGGAGCCGCATCCGCATGACGTGGATGTGAAGGCGCTGCTGCGCATCGCTGTCGTCTACAATCTACCGATCGCCTGCAACCGAGCGTCGGCAGACTTCCTGATCTCATCGCCGCTGCTGAATTCGGTCTATGTGCCCGCGATGGATGACTACAGCGCCTACACCCAGCGCGCGCTTCCGGCGGACTGAATCCGGGACCGGACAAGCGCGACTAGAGCCGGGGGCCCGGCCCAGTGGAGATCGGCGGCCGCAATGTCGATTGACGTGGGTGGGCGGGTCGGTTAGACCGGCGGGGTTGGACTGAACCCGTTGCGTCGGTTGGGCGGTGGCGGAAGTCCCGCACAGAGCCATGTCGTACCGCAAGCAAGTCCCCCCGCTCGTCGCTCCGTGTCGGATCACGAACGGTGAAAAATTCCGGCTGGCGGATCACGACCCGGGCGACACGCGAAATCTCCGGTCGAAGGACGGCGCGAAGAAATTGCTGCGCGAGGGCGTCAAGATCCTGAGCGCGCTGCAGGAAACGCTATACGCCCAGGATCGCTGGGCTGTTCTGCTGATTTTTCAAGCGATGGATGCCGCCGGCAAGGACAGCACGATCAAGCATGTCATGTCCGGGGTGAACCCGCAGGGTTGCGAGGTCACGTCATTCAAGACGCCTTCCTCGGAGGAGTTGGACCATGATTTTCTCTGGCGCACGAGCCGTCGGTTGCCGGAACGCGGCCGGATTGGAATCTTCAATCGCTCGTATTACGAGGAAGTGTTGGCGGTGCGCGTCCACCCGGAGTTCCTGGCGCATCAACGTCTGCCGAAACGCGCCGTGGGGATGAAAATCTGGAAACATCGTTTCGAGGACATCAACGCCTTCGAGCGGTACCTCTCGCGGAACGGCGTCATCGTCCGGAAATTCTTCCTGAACCTTTCGAAGGATGAGCAAAAGCGCCGTTTCCTGGAACGGCTGGATGAAAACGAGAAGAACTGGAAATTCTCGCCCGCCGACGTCAAGGAACGCGGTTATTGGGACCAATACATGGCGGCGTACGAAGACATGATCCGGCACACCAGCACCGCGCACGCGCCATGGTTCGTGGTGCCGGCCGACAACAAGTGGTACACCCGATTGGTCGTCGCCGCGGCGGTTACCGATGCGCTGGAATCGCTGAATTTGAAGTTTCCCGAGGTGGACGACGCCAAGAAGCAGGAACTGGCAGTGGCACGGCAGTTTCTCGCCGGGGAGGGCGGGAGCCGCGGCACGGCGTGACCGATTTTTCGATGCCCGAGGCCGCCGCATTCCAAGCCGCGCTGCAGCATGCGCTGGTGGTGATCGCCGCGTTGATCGCGATCGTGAATCCATTCAGCGTCATGCCGTTGTTTCTCACGTTGACCGCCGGCATGTCGGACGAAAAGCGCGCGGATTACGCCGCGCGGGTCTCGCGCAACGCCGCGCTGATCATGCTGGTCACGCTTTTCCTGGGCGGACTCATCATGCAGTTCTTCGGGATCTCACTGCCTGCGCTGCGGATTGCCGGTGGTCTCATCGTGGCCTTCCTCGGCTTTAACCTGATCTTTCCCTCGCCGCGGTGCACGACCGCGGTCATCTCCCCGGACGCCGAGCCCCAGCAGGATTTCGCCTTCATGCCGCTGGCGTTTCCCAGCCTCACCGGCGCCGGCACGATTGCCGTCATCATCAGCTTTTCCACCCGGATTGCGGCCGAACAAACGCTCCGGCAGAAGCTGGTCGGACATGCCACCGTGGTCGCAGCCATTTTCATCGTGACCTTCATCATCTGGGCCCTGTTCCGGGTTTCGACGCGCCTGGTCCGAGTGCTTGGTCCCGAGGGCCTCGACGCCATGTCGCGAATCATGGGCCTCGTGCTCGTGTGCATTGGCGTCGGGTTGGTCGGCGATGGCATCAAACAATTCGCGCAAGGCGCTTGATTCGGATCGATTCCTTGCGGACGGTCCCTCGGTCACATCCCCCGAACTTATGCGTGCTCCCGCGATTCTCGCCCTGGCTTTTTGCCTGCCCCTCCGACTGCTGGTGGCCGCCGAAGGCGACGCACCGAAAGTGGACAAACCGCCCGCGGCATCCGACTCGCTCGCGCGGGACGCGTCGGGGCCGAAAGCCGAACTCAACGAGGCGCTCGCAAATTTCTCGGCCGCGTTTAATAAGGTCGACGCAAAGTCGGTGGCGGCTTGCTTCACAACGGATGCGGATTGGATCGACGACCAGGGTGCGATCATGCGCGGTCGCGGACCCATCCTGCGAGCTCTCGAGGACTCGATTGCGGCGCACAAGGGACGGACCCTGACGCTTCGGCTGGATTCGGTTCGGACCCTCGGCCCGGACGTAGCGGTGGGAAATGCGACCTCCACATTCGCCGGTCCGGACAAATCCACCGAGACCGCGGCGTTTATTGCGGTGTACGTCAAGCAGGACGCGAAGTGGCTGATCAGCGTGCTGACCGAGACGAGCGAAATCGAAGAGGAGGAGTAACCGGGCGAGCGTCGGGAACCGGCTGGCCAACCGCGGCGGGATGCGCGCGCTTGCATCTGCCGGGGGCCGTGGGCACTGTTTGCGCGCCGGCCCCCTCGGAACCATGACTGTCGCGAATCAAATCACCCTCGCGCGCATCGCCGCCATTCCGGCGTTCGTGATGCTCGCAATTTACTATGGGGAAAGCGTGCTCGAAGGCGACCGCCAGCCGTGGCTGCGCTGGACGGCGATCGGAGTGTTCGTCGTCGCGGCGGTGAGCGATGGACTCGATGGATTTGTCGCGCGGCGGTTCAACCAGCACACCAAGCTGGGCACGATCCTCGATCCGATTGCGGACAAGGGCTTGCTGCTCTCCGCGCTGTTGGTCCTGACCTTCGGACATTGGGAGGTGAAGTTTCCCCTTTGGTTTCTGATCCTCGTGATCGCCCGCGACATCGCCATCGTGCTGGGCTGCCTCCTGCTGCAGTTCCTGAATGGCGATGTCATTGTCCGACCAAGCTGGATGGGCAAGGTGACCACCGTCACCCAGATGGCCGCCATCGCGTGGGTGATGCTGCAATTGCACACGCCCCCGCCCATCGTCGTCATCCTCCTGGCGGGTGTCTTCACGCTCGCATCGTGGGTCGGATACGGCATCGACGGCATACGGCAAATTCAATCCTCCGAAAAAGGATGAATCAGGGGCGAACCCGGAGCACGTTGGGCGCATGGCCGCCGAAACCCTGAAAGAAGAAGCAGTAGACGCTCCGCGACGCGTGGTCGCGATCGTCGGCCGTCCCAACGTCGGCAAGTCCGCGCTCTTCAACCGGCTCGCGGGCGAACGCATCGCGATCGTGCACGACCAGCCCGGCATCACGCGCGACCGCATTGTCGCGGAATGCAATCTGGGCGAGGCGCCGTTCGAGATCATCGACACGGGTGGCATCGGGGAAATCGCCGACGCCGAATTTCACGATCGCGTCCGGGCCGAGGCCGAGATCGCCGTGCAGGCGGCTGCGGTGGTCGTCTTCACGGTCGATGGCCGCGCGGGCCTCGTGCCGGCGGACCAGGACCTCGCCAAGTATTTGCGCCGTTCGCGGGCCACGGTCGTGCTGGTGGTGAACAAGATTGACACGTCCAAGCACGCACCGCTGATGGCCGAGTTCACGCGCCTGGGCTTCAAGGATGTTTATAACGTGAGCGCGGCGCACGGGCGCGGAATTTCCGATCTGGTCGAGGCGATCGAAGCCAAGCTGCCCGCCGCGGCGCCGGTGATCGAGGAGCCGGAATCTGATGACCCGGATGCGCCGCCAGCCCCCCGGGTGCGCCAGCGCGCCGCTCCGCGGATCTCGATACTCGGGCGGCCGAACGTCGGCAAGTCGTCGCTGACGAATGCAATCCTCAAGGACGACCGCACGATCGTCAGCGACATCGCGGGCACGACCCGTGACGCGGTCGACATTCCGCACGTCTTCAATGGCCGCCCCTACGTGCTGATCGACACGGCCGGCATGCGCCATCGCAGCCGCCACAACACCTCGGCCGAGGTGTTCAGCGTGATGCGCTCGGAGAAGAGCGTGCATCGCGCGGATCTTTGCGTGCTGGTGGTCGACGCGGAGGCGGGGGTCACGCGAATGGACCGGCAGATCGCGGGACTGATCCAGGAGGCGAAAAAACCATGCGTGTTGCTGCTCAACAAATGGGATCTGATCGACAAGGCGGAGGAGGGAAAGACGCTGAAGGAATTTCGGAAGGAGTTTCTGGATTCCGCGGCCGCGGAGCTTTTCTTCCTCGACCACGCGCCGCTCATCGCTATTTCGGCCAAGGAAAAGACGGGCATCGGGAAGGTGTTCATGGCGGTCGAGGAGATTCGCGCGGCCGCGCTCGCGCCGACGCCGACCGGACCGCTCAACCGGCTGTTGCAGGCGGCGATGGAGCACCAGCCGCCGCGCACGGTCTTCAACAAGCGCTTCAAGCTGCTCTATGCGACGCGCACGAACGACGAACTGGCGCCCACGCCGATTCCGGTCCCGCGCTTCATCTTTTTCTGCAACGACGAGCGCCTACTCACGGCCGATTACCGGCGGTATCTCGAGAAAGCCATTCGCAAGGACTATCCGTTTCCGGGCCTGCCGATCACGATCCGCCTGCGCGGCCGCGAGAAGGCAAAGTGATCGATCGATTGCTGATCGTCTGCGATGGGAAGTAGCTGTGCCTCGAACTAAATTGCTAAATTTACTAAATTTGTAAATTGGAGGAATCGGGATTCTCGGATCTCCAAAACTCTGAATTTCTTAATTTAAGAAATCTATAAATTCAGTCTAAAACCACCGGCATCGCGTCAGAGCTGCGCGGGCGACTCGAGCAGCGCGACGATCTTTGCCAGCAGGCGCCCGGCGCGACCGCCGTCGATCACGCGATGATCGAAGCT
>JANMQT010000156.1:0-2904 GCA_031370675.1 Verrucomicrobiota bacterium | reverse complement strand
ACTTCGAACTGGCGAAAGCGCGCGGCCCACTGCATGGCCTTGGGATTCCACTCATCGGCCACGATGATCAATCGCGGCTCCTTGAAGACCCGGCGGGTCACCCGGCTCGGGATGCGACCGCGGTACAGGCCGTAGCGCTCGATGTAATCCTCGACCGGCGCGGTGACGAGGTGGGAGATGGGTTCGCGATGGAAAATCTGCTCGCGAATGTGCGAGCTCGCGCCGGGGGCCTCAAAGTGGACGATGCGGTTCCGCGGCGGAAGGTCGCGGTGGGTGACGTCGTAACCCGGCCGCGCGATCACGGCGAAGTTCAGGTTGCGCCACATGTCGTCGGCGTGATGCCAGACGCGATGGATGAAGGATTTTCCCTCGCCCCCACCCTCGACCAAATCGCTCCCGATGACGTGCCAGATCTCCCCGCGGTTGGCGTAGCGCTCCTGCAGTTCATGCGTGCGGGAAAACTTGTCCTGCTCGAGATCATCGAGGCAAATCTCGACCTTCGGCAAATCGGCGAAACAAAGGTCGACCATGGTGGCGCGGAAAACGGAATCCACGTCGTTGACGGTGGGCTTGTCCGGCCGTGAGCCGCAGGGGTAGATAATGACGCGATCGAACTCCTCGCACAGCGCCTCGGCGATGCGGCGGTGATGGAGACCGGGAGGATTGAAGCTCCCGCCAAAGACGGCAATTTTTTCGCTCATGCGAGGGGGAGGCTAGCGACAGGGGCTCCAAGGGCACAGCGGAATCTTTGGCGTTTCGACCCAGCGATCCATCCCGGCCAAAATGGTCACCCGCCGCGGCTGTGAAACAATTCCGGCTTCACGGCGGATTTCATCTGTTCCAAAATCGCCACGGGCGTGTCCGGCCGACCGGCAAACGTGGCGATCCTGGCCACCCAATCGCCAGGCTTTCCGACGAGTTCGGGATAGTCGACCTCGAACAATTCAAAATTCGGCGCCACGCGCAGATGTTCCACGGACCATTCGGCGTGGGCGCGCAACCGCTTGATCATGGCCTGCCGTTCCTCGTCGGGGGTGTTGGCGGGATCTTCCGAGCGCCCCTTGCGGCGGGCGATCATGCGAAACTGCGAATCAACCACCTGCTCGATCGGGCGCTGCATGAAGATCACGCGGTAACGATGACGATTGGGCAGCAAGGGCAGCATCGTTGAAACAATCCGGACCACCTTGCCTTCGGCTTCGCGGATGATCTCCGGGCGCTGGCGCAACTGCTTGATCCCTTCCCATTCGTAGTGGCCATCCGGGTTGTCGCTATCGGGCACCCTTTCGCGGTCCACCATGATCGGCCAGCCTCCCGCAGCGAGCATTTCCATCATCAGCGCCGTGCCCGAGCGCGGCAGACCGGAGACCAACACGAAATCCAGCGATCGACGTGCATTGGGCGGGTCCGACTCCGGGGCAACGGGGTTAGTCATGGGTGGGCATCGCGACGAAGCGGGCAACCGGGGGGCGCCTGCACTGCACGTCGTCGAACCAGTTGGTTAGCCTTTTCCCAGCACGCGGTCAATTCCTGCGCGCGCCAGGCCTGCCGGCCCGGGCTCCCTCACTCCTCGCTTTCGCGTTGCAGGCGCTTAAGCCGGCCTTTCAAGCTCGCGCGCGTGGCAGAGTTCATCCGGTCGATGAAGAGCACGCCGTCGAGGTGATCCACCTCATGCTGAATCGCGCGCGCCAGCATGCCCGTTGCCTCGAACTCCACGGAGCGGCCGTCGAGCAGGTCGGCCTTGACGCGCACCTTCGTGGCCCGCACCACATCACCGCTGATGTCGGGAAAACTCAAACAGCCCTCGCTGGCCGCTTCGCGATCCTCAAGCAGCGTGATCTCAGGATTCAACAGGGTGAGCGGCATCCACTTCTCGAGATCCTGTGCTTCACCGCCGACCGTCAGCGTGCTCGGCCGCTCCTTGAGCACGGAGAGCACGTCGATCACGGTCATCCGCAACGCCTCGCCCACTTGTTGGGCCGCCAGCCCTAGGCCGTGCGCGTCGTACATGGTCTCCAGCATGTCGGCGGAGAGCTGTCGGATGCGATCGTCCGCCCGCTCCACCCGCCGACCCTTCACGCGCAGGACCGGCTGACCGTATTGGACGATGGGGAGAAGCATCGGGGAATTTTAGATTTTAGATTTCCGATTTTAGATTTCCGATTTAGCCATTCGGCTTTCGAAATTCGAAATTCGTACTTTCCCCGTTCCTTCGAGCTTCGAATTTCGAGTTTCGAGTTTCCCGGGCAAATAGGCTGCGCAAAAGCGCAGCCTATTTGCCCGGGTCATTCATCTGCGTCGGCAGGTTTTCGATGCCCGCTTCCTTCAGCGTGTCGAGGACCTTGATGATGATGCCAAAGGGCACCGTCTTGTCCGCGCGCATCGCGACTTCACCGCCCTCTTTCCCCGCGGCCTTGATGGCCTCGCCGAGCTTTTCGAGTTCGACCGGCTGGGCGTTGACGAAGCATTTTCCGTCCGGTGAAATCGTCAGGATGGTGGGTCGCGCCTTCGCGTTGGGTGCCGCGACCGCCGTCTTGGAATCAGGCAGCTCAATGCGCACCTGCGGCGTCTGCGACTTGAACGTCGTCGTAACGATGAAAAAAATCAGCAGCACCGTCAGGATGTCCACCAGCGACACGATCGGGATGATCGGAGAGGCGCGTTTCTTCGTGTAAAAAGCCATCGGGAAAAATTGTCGAAAGTCGAAGGTCGAAAGCCCGAAAAATCAGCCCTCGGCGGGCGAGGGCTCGTAGGATTCGATCGGACGGGCGGCGCGCTTGGCGGGCTCAGCGGCGGCGGCGGACGGCGCGCGGCCGGCGCGCGCGGGCTGGTAGCACTTGCTGAGCAACTCGCCGACGATGGCTTCCATCTCGGTCGAGAGCGACTCGACACGACGTTGAAAAT
>JANMQT010000270.1:0-16286 GCA_031370675.1 Verrucomicrobiota bacterium | reverse complement strand
GGCGGAACCGGGAAGGGCGACGGCCGGGACCGGCGGCGCATCAGGACCTTCACCTTCATGCGCTGGCGGCCGGCACCCTTGAAGGTGCCGCGGATCGGGGTGGCATCGGAATAGTCGCGCCCGTACGAGACCACGACGTGCCGATCGTCGCAGTACTTGTCGTTCGTAGGATCGAGGCCGACCCACGTGAGGCCGGGCAGCAGCACCTCGACCCAGGCGTGCGTCGCCACGGCGCCGACGAGGCGGCGGCGGGATTCGCCGGGGCGCGGCAGGGGCGGATCGGTCTCGATGTATCCACAGACGTACCGCGCGGGCAGCCCGGCGGTGCGCAGGACGCTCAACATGACGTGCGTGAAATCCTGGCAGACGCCGCGGCGCTGTTTCCAGACGACCTCGATGGGCGTCGAGTTTTCCGTCGATCCGCTTTCGTAGGTGAAATATTCATGCACCGCGTGGTTCAAGCGCGGGAGCGCCTCGCCGAGCGGGGAGCGACCAACCAGGAATTTCCGTGACCATTGGTGGGATTCGCGGTGGCGGCCCACCACGTCGGTGGCCTGGAGGTAATCATAATGTTGCTCAGGCGCAGAGGCGAAGATTTGCCGGGCCTCGTCGACCACCACCGCCAGACCCGTCTCGGGGAGCGGCTGCGGGTGCGTGCGCACGACCACGTCGTTGACGACCACGAGCGAGCGATGCCTCCAGGGCAGCGAGAAAAATTCCGTGTGGTTGCCAAAATAATCCGTGTAAGCCGAGGTCGGGGTTGGCGGATCGATCCTCAGCGCGCGCCGCAAGACGGTCTGGTTCAGTGTCTCGGGCGGGGAGAGACGGGTTTCCAGATATGCCTCGGCCGCCGGGTGCTCGTAGGCGTAGCTGGTGACGTGGGAGATCTCAAATTCCATAGTCAAACGCGTCGTGACTGGTCGGCCGCGGCGGTGCGAGCCGGACTTGGTGATTGAGGAAGCAATCCGCGATCGCGTTGTGCACTTCCATCGTGCCGCGCGCGAGATACTTTAATAATTGCAGCAACGATTCGGTGTTGGGCGCATCCGGCGGCGCCTCGCCTTCGGCTGCGGAGGCGTCGGGCGAGAGCATCGCCACCGGGCGGAAAAACTGCGGCCAGTCGAGGTTGCGCAGGCGTTGGACAAGGGCGTCGACCGTGGCCGAGGGCCGCGCGGACATGCCGCGGCCGTCCTCGTCCGGATACGATTCGCGCAGGATTCGACCGCACTTCGCGAGGCAGCGCAGCACGGAACGCGGCGCCTCGGCGTTCTGGTAGAGCAGTTCGAGCACCGGCAGCGGCTCGGCGCGAATCTGGTAAACGCGTCGGTAGTTGTCGCGCGTGCCGAGCAGGCGCAGGAACGCGGAAAGCTCGATCTCAGTCTCGCGCGTGGGCGCAGAGGTGAACGCGCGCGGACAGGCGAGGGTGGCGTTGGCCGTGAGGATGGCGCGCTCGAGTTGTTGGCCGAGCTGGCAGAAGCGGAATGCGTCATCGGCCAGCATGGTGCCGCCGGAAAGCCCGGTGAAGGCGGCGGCCGCGCGGGTGGTCGCCTCCGCCAGACGTCGCGTGACGCGTGCGGCGGCGTCATCATCGAGCGATGCGTTATAGCGGTTGCGCTCGAAAAGTGCGTCGAGTTCCGCGAGCACACCCCAAACCTCGGCGGTGAAGACGTCCTGCACCGCCTCGGCATTGCGTCGGCAGCGCTTGAGCACATTCACCAGCGCGCCGGGCTCGCCGGGCTCGAGCACGAGGCGGTAGCGCTCGCGACGGCTGGCGATGCTCCGGCGGTTCGTGCCCTCGAGCGGCGGGAGGAGGCGGTTCCAGACCGGGCGGTAGAGCTTTCGCTCGGACGAGTTGAGTTCCTCGAGTTCGAGGGTCTCGATGACCTGCAGCAGGTAGGCGAGGTTGTTGGCGCGCTCAAGGTAACGGCCCAGCCAATAGAGCGATTCAGCCACGCGGCTCGTCACCACCTGACGTCCCGGCGCGCGATGGCGCGAGGTGAGGCTTGAACGGCGCTTCGGTTCGTCGCCGGGGGTCGGCGATTCCGCGAGCGTCGATGGAACCCACGAATCCTTGCTGGCGCCGCCGAGCGCGCTGGCGGTGAACAGGCTTCCCGCCGGCGCGATGCGCGTCAGCGCTCCCGGGAAGACCTCAAACGACTCGCCTCGGCGCAGGGCAAAGACCAGGTGATCGAGCCGGCGTTCCACCCGGCGCCCCTCCTCGAGGCAAATGGTGCTTCCGCCCTGGGTCAGCGGTTGCGCGACGAACAGCTGCGGCGCGCGCCGGATCTCGTGGCGCAGAGCGTTTTCCTCCGGGGCCGTGGGCTTCTGTCCTTGTGGACTTCCCGGCAGTCCGTCGCCGTGCAGCGGCAGGATGCGGTATTCGTCCAGACTTGCCAATACCACCTCGCGCTGATCCAAGTCGCCCAGCCAAAGCGTCGGAATGGTCGGCAGGATAGGGGCCTCGCCGAGATAAAACCGGATGATGCGCGGACCAAAGCACAGTAAACTCCGATCATCGGCGAGCTGGCTACCTAGGCTGTTGACAAGCGCCACGGTTTGTTTGCGCAGACAATGGACCAGGCCCGGCACGCCGATGTCCGAATCACCGTCGAGCGCCAGCGGATCGAGATACCGCTCCGAAACGCTCGAGAGGATCGCATGGACGCGCTCGAGACCAGCAATCGTCTTGAGGTACACTTTATCGTCGAGCACGAGCATGTCGCCGCCCTGCACCAGCGGGATGCCCATGCGGCGTGCGAGGAAGCCGTCCTCCGCGTGGAACTGGTTCGCCGGGCCGGGCGAGAGGAGTACGATGAGCGGCTCGGACCCGCCGGCGTCGGCCGCGCCGCGCAGTGTTTCAAGCAACGCCACCGGCGCGTGGGCAATCGAGGCGACCGCCTGGTCGCGGAACAACTCGGGGGCGACGCGCGCGAGCAGGCGGCGATTCTGCACCATGCGTGCGAGCCCGTGCACCCGGCCGAAATGCTGGCTGCTAATCTGCATTTCGCCTCCGAGGCTGCGCTTGATGCTGACCGATCCGAGGTGGAGATACGCACCGCGCGTCGCGGGCAGCCCCACGGCGGCGCGTTGCAAAAACGGACTGCCCAGTACGGAACCGATCGGCACGGCGCCGTGCCGCAGAATCTCGCGCGGACCGTGGATATCCACGATGAACGCCTCAAAGGCCCTCATCCGCTGGCGCAGGCCACGCGCAATGCGATCCCATTCCTCCGCCTCGAAACGATGCGGCAGCAAATCGCACGACCAGCCATGGCCTTCGCCAGTGTTTTCGCCGGGCGCGGCGCCGAGTTCACGCAGCGTGGCCTCCATGCGGTGGTCGAGCTGCCGCAACTCGGCGCGCGGTAGCGACTCGAGGTGCGCGAGCAGCGACTCGTAAAGCGGGCGCGGTTGTCCCGCCGCGTCCAGCACCTCTGACCACGCCCTGGTTAGTTGCGCGGCTCGCCGGGTGGTTGCAGGGCGACCGCCGCGCACATTGGCCGATAGATTCACCTGCCGGAAAGGTTTCCGCTTTAGGAGACCGGGTCAAGAGCTGCGAGCGGGAGAATGCGAGGGTGCGGTGCCCGCCATCACCGGTTCGCAAGCCCGGCTGGCCGATTTTTCTTGCCGCTGCCGGTGGTTCCCGGAGTTTCGCGGTTTCCCCGATGTCCCGCGACCCCATTGCCGCCCTGCGCCACCGCTCCTTCCGGCGTTACCTCAGCGGCCGGACGCTGTTGAGCCTGGGCGGGATGATGCAGGGCGTCGCAATCGGCTGGCAGATTTACGAGCGAACGGGTTCCGCGCAGGCTCTGGGATTCGTGGGACTTGTGCAGGTCGTGCCCGTGTTCCTGCTGTCGCTCTTTGCCGGGCAGGCCGTCGACCGCTTCAACCGCCGCACGTTGATCCTCGTCGCTGTCTCGCTTCACTCGGTCGTGGCCCTGGCGCTCGCCTGGATGTCTGCGACCGCGGTGGACGTGAAGTGGATCTACGCGGTGCTGCTCCTCTCGGGCGTCGCCCGCACCCTGCATTACCCGGCGAACTCGGCGTTGATTCCGCAGATTGTGCCGCTGGCGCTTTTTCCGAATGCCGTTACCTGGGGGGCGAATTCATTTTACACCGCGGCCGCCATCGGGCCCTCGGTCGGCGGTTTCGTGATCGCGCTGACGGGCGGCGCCACGGCCGTTTATTTGATTAACGCGGTGATGTGCGCGTGCTGCCTCGCCGCCACTTCGCTCGTGGCGCGGCCGCCCGATCCGAAGCCTTCGCCTCATGCCCGCGGTTGGGATTCACTGGCGGCCGGCGTCCGTTATGTCTGGCGCACGAAGATGATTCTCGCGCCGATCACCCTCGACATGTTCGCGGTGATTCTCGGCGGGGCGACCACGCTGATGCCCATCTACGCAAAGGACATCCTCGGCGTGGGCCCGGTGGGGCTTGGTTGGTTGCGCGCCGCGCCCTCCATCGGCGGCGTGCTTTCCGCGATTGCGATCGCCACGCTGCCGCCGATTCAAAAGGCGGGCCGGACCATCTTGTGGGCGGTCAGCATCTTCGGCGCGGGGACCATCGTGTTTGGGCTGTCGCGGAACTTCGGCCTGTCCATGGCCGCGCTTTTTGTGCTGGGCGCAGCCGACATGTTCAGCGTGGTGGTGCGCCAGACGCTGATCCAATTGATGACACCCGATCCGATGCGGGGTCGCGTCTCAGCAGTGAACAGCATGTTCATTGGCGCCTCGAACGAACTCGGCGGCTTCGAGAGCGGCATCACCGCCCAATGGTTTGGGCCGGTGATTTCCGTGGTAGGTGGCGGCATCGGCACGCTGCTCGTGGTGCTGGGGGCGGCATGGACCTGGCCGCAACTGCGCCGCTTCGGATCGCTGCACGGCGCGAAGCCGGCGGAGGAAGCCGAGCCCCCGATCGTGATCGAGCCAGGCGAAATCGATCGCGCGGCTTGAGATTGCGGACGCGACCGGAGCGCGAGCTCCGAGCGCGTTGGCAACGACTTGGGGACAACCCGAACCACCTGATGCGCCTCGGCCGTGGCACGGGCATCTTGCCCGTGGGGTGAACGGAAGACGTTAGACCACAATGAGTGATCCACAGGCGGTGAATGTCGCGCTCGCGCGCGGCAAGACTGACTTCGGCGGAATGGCCGAGAATGACCGTCATTGACTCAAGAGTCCCAGTCGCCACGGGCAAGATGCCCGTGCCACGTCACTCGATTTCGAATCCGCCTTCCTCCATCTGGCGAAGTTGCGGGGTCATGTCATCGACCTCGTCCCAGACTTCGCGCGAAACGTAAATCGGCGCCTTCTGCTGGATCGAAAGCGCGAGGGCGTCGCTGGGTCGAGAATCGAGCTCGACGATCTTGCGCTGGGCGGTGAGCTCGTTCTCGATGCTGAGAATGACGCGTGCGTAATAGGTGGATTCGACGATGGCGTTGACGATCACGCGGTCGATCTTTGCGCCGAACGCAATCAGCAGGTTCGCCACCAAGTCATGCGTGAGCGGCCGTTCCTTGGGCGTCTCGCGCATGAACATCGTAATCACCGCACCCATGCCCTGGTCCACGAAGATGATGAAGACCTTCTCCTTGTTGCCGAGAAATACCGCGCAGCCGTCCTTCGTCGGCATGACAGCGCGGATTTGAACCTCGACCACGGGTTTGCTCATGGCGGAAAGGTATCGGAGCGGCCTGCGGCTGACAAGCGGCGCTCCGATCGGGAAATCAAGCGCCGTGCGTGCGATCGACGAAGCGGCGGACCGCGTCCCGGATTATCCCGCCCACCTGGGCCTCGGCCTGAACAAATTTCGGGGTGAACCACGGGAACAGGCCAATGAGATCATGCGTGACGAGAATTTGCCCGTCGCAATGTTCGCCCGAGCCGATGCCGATGGTCGGGATCCCCAGCGCGGCGGTGATGCGTTGCGCGGCCGCGCGCGCGACGATCTCGACGACCACGGAAAATGCGCCCGCGGATTCCACGCTCCGGCCGTCCTCGATGAGGGAAAGGACGCCTGGCTCATCGCGCCCTTTGAGCTTGTATCCGCCTTCCTCGCGCACGCTTTGCGGCAGCATGCCGATGTGCGCCATCAGTGGGATGCCGGCCGCGATGATCGCCTCGATCTGCGGCCGCTGGCTGACGCCCCCCTCCAGTTTTACCGCGCCGGCGCCTTCGCCCATCAGGCGTCGCGCGTTTTCCAGCGCCTGCGCCGGTGTTTCGTAGCTGTGATACGGCAGGTCCGCGACCACGAGCGCCCGTTTCACGCCGCGCGCCGCGCTGCGCGTATGATGCAGCATGTCCGCCATGGTGACGAGCGTGGTGTCGGGATAGCCCAGCACCACCATGCCCAGAGAATCGCCGACGAGAATGACATCGACGCCGGCTTCATCGAGCAACCGTGCCGTTGGGTAATCGTAGGCCGTCAGGCACGCGAGCTTCCGCTGCTCCTGCTTGGAGCGACGGACGTCGTCCGGGGTGACGGGGCGATCCATGAGGCGTGGACAAAAGGCGCGGACAGTGATCGGCGCAAGCAGTGATGTTGTCAGCACGCCCATTCCTAAATGCCCCGGGCGACGTGGCACGTTACCACGCCGCCCGGGCACCCACCACCAAATCGTTGGCTCAGCGCGGGATCGGGAGGGCGGATGGAGCCGGCGCGGCGTTCGTCGGCTGGGTCACCCGCTGCTGGCGAATTTTGTCGAGAATGGGCCCGACCTTCGCGTCCGTGCGGATCATCGCCGCCTGCACCGCCTGCTGGTAGACGCGCTCCGCCTGCTGCCGCGCCTCGGGCGTGGTGGTGGCGTCGCGCTGCTTCCGCGCCGCGTCGACGGCGGGATCGTTCTGCACCGCCTGGCGCGACTTCATCAGCGACGCGCGCTCGTCATCCGAGAGAAAGCCGAGGCGTTTTTGAAATTTTTGGAGATTGGCTCCCCGCGCTTGCTGGACGGCCTGCTGGATCTTTTGGAAGGTCGGCGCGAGCGAAGGGTCGGCCTTGACCATCGCATCGCGCATGGCCATGCGGAAGGCGCGGGGGTCGGCCTGGCGATTCGCCATCGCGGCGCGTACCTGCGGATCATTCATGGCCGCCATGCGGGCGGACATGATCCGCTGCCGATCTTCTGGCGTCAGGCTGGCCAGCGCCGCGGCCCGGGCGGGATTCTGCGCGCCCATGCCGGGCCGCAGGCCGTTGGGGCCGGCCCACCGTCCGCCATTTTGAAACCGCTGACCGCTGCCGCCGAAAAACGGACGCTGTGGTGCGTTGGGGTCCATGGGCGCGGGCGACTGCGCCATCGCGACGAGCGAGGCGAGAAGGAGACCGGGCGCCAGGACGAGGAGCTTCAAGGATGGACGAATCGATTTCATGGGAGCGGATTTTGGGAAACTCGGATGGATGAGTAAGGAACCCCGTCCCTCGCCGCTGGTTGCGCCAAATCTGCAGCCGCGGGGCTGCGTGACCAACAGAAAAGGCTGCGCTTTGGGCGCAGCCTCTTCGGAGAAAATTGTTCGGGCGATTAGCGCTTCGAGAACTGGAAGCGCTTGCGGGCGCCGGGCTGGCCCGACTTCTTGCGTTCCTTCATGCGGGAATCCCGCGTCAGCATCCCCTCGGCCTTGAGCGCGGGGCGCAGGGTGGGATCGGTCACGAGCAGCGCGCGGGCGATGCCGAGACGGATGGCGCCGGCCTGTCCGGCCACGCCGCCGCCGGTCGCGTTCACGACGAAATTGAAGTTCTTTACCACGTTCGCGATCTCCAGCGGCTTGAGCACGGTGTTCTGCAGCTGAATCGATGGGAGGTAATCTTCGAAGCTGCGGTTGTTGATCGTGATTTTGCCCTCGCCGGGGGACATGGTCACGCGGGCGACGGCGGTCTTGCGCCGGCCGGTGGCGATGATGGGAGTTTCGGTGCTCATGAAATCGCGGGGGATGGCTAGTCAATGGTCGCCACTTCCGGCTGTTGCGCGGTGTGGGGATGATCGGAACCGACATACACCTTCAGCTTCGGATGCAGGCTGCGGCCGAGGCGCGTGTGGGCGATCATCCCCTGGACGGCCTTCTCGACGAGCAATTCGGGATGCCGGGCGCGGCGGGCTTGCACGCTTTCCGACTTGTGGCCACCGACGAAACCCGAGAACGACGTGTACTTCTTCTGCGTTTCCTTCTTGCCGGTCAGGACGACTTTCTCGCAGTTCACGACGATGACGAAGTCGCCCGTGTCGGCATGCGGAGTGAAGATGGCCTTGTGTTTCCCGCGGAGGAGCGTGGCGGCCTTGACAGCCACACGGCCGAGGGGCTGGCCGGCGGCGTCGATGACCCACCATTTGCGCTGCACTTCGTGCGCCTTGGCGGAAAAGGTCTTATTGGAGGTATTCTTGGACATGGCCGGCGAAATCGTTGGGCTGAAAGGGAAGCGGAATTTAGGGAGGGACAGAGGGCTGTCAAACAGATTATCAGAGTGGACGGAATCGCGCGAAGGGCCCTTTGACCGCTGCAAACGCCAGAACTTTGCGCCCTGCGTCCGGATTGGAACCGTGTGTCTCAGAATTCAAACGCCAGGCCGCCAAAAAAGCCCCGCCGCGTTCCATACTGCGCCGCCCCGACCCCGATGCCGGATCCGTCGCGCAACTGGTAGATCTGGTCGAAGACGTTTACGACATCCAATCGGGCCTTGAACCCGCCCAATCGCGGGATCCTGAAGGTCTGCACGAGACCCAGATTAACCGGGTAATAGCCTGGCAAGTGGCCACGATTGGCAAAACCCCGACGGAGTCCGCTCCCGTAGAGCACGTCCATCAGAAACAGGGTGTCGCGCCACTGGTACGAAATACCTGCGGACGCAGTGTAGGTTTGATCGTGGTCGAGCGAGACCCAGCGGCTGGCAAGGTAGTTCAACTCGTCCTGTCCAAACTCAAACTGGCCCGAGGTGACGCGCTTGCCCTGCGCGCGACCGATGGCGAAATTCGCGTAGGCGGACAAGCCTTGATGGCTGTACGTCGCGGAGAATTCGATCCCGTAGATCCGGCCGTGGGCGTAGTTGAATGGCGAGAGAATCAGGGCCTGGCCGAATTGACCGTCGTCGAGCTGGTTCCGGGCGCTCTTGAAATATGCGTCCACGCCAAGTTGCAGCCCGGGCAAAGGCCGGGTGTTCAAGCCGACGTCGAAATAATGGGCGGATTCGGATCGAACGATGGAGTTCTCGAAGACCTCGGGCGCGTTCGTGGTGTTGGCGAATTTCGCGAGCGTCGCCCGGTTGATCAACTCGAGCGGCGGCGGCGTAAAGTAGCGCGCGTAGCCGGCATGCAGCGAAGTCTTCGCCGACCATTCGTACACAAAGTTGAGGCGCGGATCGAGCTGGCGCTCGTTGAGGTAGGCGGCGCTGAGGTCGAAGCGGACGCCGAAATTCACCGTCAACTTCGGAATCGGCTTCCACTCGTCCTGTACGTAGAAGCCGAAGAGCACGCCGGTCTTCGAGTTGCCGTCCGAAATCGTGAATGGATTGGTGCTGGCCTGGTTGCCATCGCCGTCAGTCGGGAACACCGCCACGTCGCTCTTTGTCCGGGCGCGACTGACCGTGACGATCACCCCGGCCCGCAGCGTGTGTTGCGGATTTAGCACGTAGCTGCCGTCCGCCTGGAGACCATTGGAAAACAGGCTCCGGCTCACCTGGCTGGCGACACCGTTGAAGATCAAATCGCCGACGGAATCCGGTTGGAAAGCTGTCTGGCTGTAGCGGCTGAAACCCGCGAGCTGCAGGTTGAGCGCGCCGAGCGATTTTTGGTACGCCACGATGGCGTAGGCGTTCTTCTCCGACTGTGTTTCGTTCAGCCTGCGTGAATCAAGCGCCGGCACGCCGGCCAGGCCGAAGTTCGGCGTCAGTCCGGGCGTGTTTGGAATTTGAAACTGCGAGCGCGTGGCGCTCACGAACAGGCTGAGCCGGCTGCTGGAGTCGATCAGATGCGAGGCGTAGCCAAAGAGCTTTGCCTGCAGGGTGTGATCGTGGATGGCTCTGGCGCTTGCCGTCGGATTCTCGATCCCCAGCTCGCTTTGAAAGGTGCTGCCGGTGAAATAGTAATTCCACCGGCCACCGCTGCCGCCGAGCTGTAGCGACGGTTTGATCGTGCCGAAGCTGCCGCCGTACATCCCGAGTTCATTCTCGATCTTCTCCGTGCCGTTCTTGGTTTGAATGTCGATGATTCCCGCGGTGCGGAATCCGTACTGCGCGGGCAATGAGCCCGTGATGAGCGAGAGGGATTGGATGAAGCGCGTGTCGAGTTCCTGTCCGAAGCCCGAGATGCCCTCCGGCAGAAGGACGTCGTTAATTCGGTATTGGAGGTTCGCGTGCTCGCCGCGCACGTGAAGCTGGCCGAACGAATCCTGGACCACGCCAGGCGCTCGCAGCACCACCTGGTTGAACGAGGCGTTGGCGCCTTGGGATTGGTCCGCAATTTGATGATCGCCAAGACGGTACTCCGTCGCGCCAAGACTCGGGACGATTTGATTGCGGTCTTCGTCCAACTTGGACGTCACGACGACGCGATCGCCTTCGAAATCAGGGGGTGGTGCCTGGCCGCGCAAATCAGATACAGACGGGACGACGAGAACGGTCGCGAGGGAGATCGCCGCGATGACATGCGCTGAGCGCGTGGAGAAATTTGCAGAACGTCGGAGCATTGATGAGTAAACAAGAGGTGCGTTGACGAAAAAAAATGGGATCGGCGGGGCTGAAGACTGACCAAGGACGGAGGCGACCGTCTGGGACGGCGCGAAGCCAGGTTCGCGGCGCGATCTGACCCGGTGCAGATCCGGCGGCAGCCGGAGGCACGAATCGAATGAGCGTTTACGGGGCCGGACGCCGCCGGCCCTAACCAATCGGTGGCGCGTGTTCGAGCACGCGGACCACGAGAAACAGACGCGAGATTGTCAACGCGTAGTGCTGGACACGCGGCTCCCACCAAATCACGGGCGCCAGCGTCGCGATCACGGGTTCCGCGGCCGGACGGTCAAGCTGACCCTGATAAACCGTCACCACTGCGCATTGATGCCCGTCTTCGTCTGCATCGTCATGCAGCCAATGATGGAGCGCCGGCGAGGCGGCCATCGCCAGAACCAGCAGGTAGAGCGCGATCTGCCCCGCCGCGATCGTGCGCTGGATTCCATGGGCGTTCATGTTTCGGCGGAGTCGATTCCGATTCGCCAGCAGAGCATAAACCAACGCAAGCGATTTGCAATAATCATTTACCGCTGTGCATTGAAGCCGGGTCGGGGTCGCCGTAGGAATGGGGCCGCTGCCCATGCTTGCTCCCCTCTACCGCCACCTGCTCAGGCCGATCTTTTTCCAGCTGGACGCGGAGCGGGCGCACGAAATTGCGATGCGCGCGCTGGCGGCGTGCAGCAGCAATCCGGCGCTGCGTGCGCTGCTGAAGACGATGGTGGGACGCTCCGAGGCACCGGCCCTCGCGCGGGAGGTCTTTGGCGTGCGTTTCCCGAATCCGATCGGCCTGGCTGCGGGCTTCGACAAGAATGGCGTGGCGTTGCGCGCATGGGAGGCGCTGGGATTTGGCTTTGTCGAGGCCGGCACGATCACGGCGCGGGTCCAGCCGGGAAACGATCGGCCACGGCTCTTCCGGTTTCCCAAACAACGCGCGCTGGTGAACCGGCTGGGCTTCAACAACCGCGGCGCGGACGGGCTGGCCGCGCATTTTTCGAAGCTGCGCGCGACGGGGCAGTGGCCGTCGATTCCCGTCGGGATCAACATCGGCAAATCCAAGATCACGCCCCTCGATCAGGCCGTGGAGGACTACCTCTACTCCTTCGGACGTCTCCATCCGTACGCGGATTACCTGGTCGTGAACGTCAGCTCCCCGAATACCCCCGGCCTTCGCCAGCTGCAGGGACGTGGGGAATTGTCCGCCCTGCTGGGCTCACTCCAGGCAGCCAATCGCGCGCTCGAGCGACCGCGACCGCTCCTCGTCAAGATCGCGCCCGATCTGACCGATGGACAAATCGCCGATGTCGCCGCGCTGGCCGACGAACACACCCTCGCGGGGATTGTGGCGACAAACACGACCATCGATCATTCGGCGCTGCCAGCGGATCGTCGCGGCGAAACCGGCGGACTCAGCGGGGCGCCGCTGCGCGCGCGGGCCACGGCGGTAGTGCGCTTGCTCGCGTCGCAGACGCGGCTGCCGATCGTGGCGGTGGGCGGCGTCGATGACGCCGAATCGGCGCGCGAAAAACTCGATGCCGGCGCGTCGCTCGTACAGCTTTACACGGGTTTCGTCTATGGCGGTCCAACGTTGGTGCGCGAGATGGTCGCCGCGCTCGGTCGTGCTCCCTAGCCGAGAAACGCTGCCGCGATCGCACCGATCCCGAACGCCAATATGATCAGCCCGGAGATGCGATTGATCAGGATCAACGTTTTTTGCCCCACGCGATCGCGCAGGGCGCCGGCGGCGAAGCCAAGAAACGTCCACCACGCGGCCGAGCCGAGAAACACGCCAAGCACCACCGTCCCGGAATCAAAGTAGTTCGCGGCCTGCGCACTCAGGCCCAGCGCGGCGAACACGCCGGCAAATGAGATGATCGTCATCGGATTCGCCAGCGTCAGCACCACCGTCGATCCAAAGGCCTGCCACGCGCTGGAAACCTGCGGCTGCTCGACCGTCTCGCGCTGCCCGGCGAAAAGCGTCTTGAGCCCGAGGTAACAAAGAAACAGCCCTCCAACGAAGCGCAGTGCGGTCTGGTGTTGGATGAGCGCGGAGGAGATGCTGATGAGTCCGAAGGCCGCGATGCAGCCATACAGCGCGTCGGCCACGGCCGCGCCCAACCCGGAGATCAGGCCGAGCGCCGGGCCGTGCTGGATCGATCGACGGATGCAAAGCACACCGATGGGCCCAACGGGTGCCGCGATCGAGACTCCAATGATGAGCGACTTGACGAAGAGATCGGTCGACATGGACGGCTCAGATCCGGGCACAGGGGCGACCACCGACCGGGATCGTTACACTTCGGCAAACTTGTTTCCCGTGATGCGCTCGTAGGCCTCGATGTAGCGGGCGGCGGTGCCGGCGATCACGGCTTCGGGCAGGCGCGGGGCCGGCGGCGTCTTGTCCCAGGGCTGGGCCTCGAGCCAGTCTCGGACGAATTGCTTGTCGAAACTCGGCGGGTTGATCCCCGGCTTGTACGAATCGGCAGGCCAGAACCGCGATGAATCCGGCGTGAGGCATTCGTCGATCAGGATGATGGAGCCATTGGCACGCCGGCCGAATTCGAACTTTGTGTCGGCGATCAAAATGCCGCAGCGCCGGGCATGCGCTCCGCCCAGCGCGTAGACTTCCGTGCTCCGCCACCGCACGAACTCCGCCGCCTCGTTGCCGATCGCGGCGCGGCACTGGTCCCAGGAGATGTTCTCATCGTGCCCCGACTCGGCCTTGTGGGCCGGCGTGAAAATCGGTTCTACCAAGGCATCCGCGAGCTGCAGATCCGTGGGCAGCGGAATCCCGCAAACGCGCCCCGTGTCCTTGTATTCCTTCCAGCCCGATCCCGCGAGGTAACCGCGCACGACGCATTCGACCGGCAGCGGCTCGGTCCGCTCGACGATCATCGATCGACCCGCGAGGAGTTCCGCGTGGGGCTTCAGCGCCGGCGAAAACCCCTCGACGTCCATCGTGACAAAATGGCTGGCAATTCCCTTCGCCGCGAACTTGTCGAACCAGAACGCGGAAAGCCGGGTGAGCACCGCACCCTTGTTCGGGACGGGATCGTCCAGCACGACATCGAAGGCGGACAGGCGGTCGGTCGCCACGAAGAGCAGGTGGCGATCGTCGAGTTCAAACACCTCGCGCACCTTGCCCGAGCGCAGCTTGCGGAATCCCGGCAGTTCAAGTGTCAGCATGGGGGGTGACTTTCGATTCGAGTCCATTTTGGGCGCGTTGCCGCAGCGCGTGATCGATCAAGACCAGCAAAGCCATCGCCTCGACCATCGGCACGGCGCGCGGCAGGACGCACGGATCATGACGCCCGCGCGCGGCGAGTTCGGTCTCGGAGGAAGCGTCGGCCGTGACGGTCTTCTGGGCTTTGGCAATCGTAGCGGTGGGCTTGAAGCCGACGCGAAAGACAATGTCCTCGCCGTTGCTGATGCCGCCCTGGACGCCGCCGCTGCGATTGGACGTTGTGCGGACACGGCCATCGCGCAACTCGAACGGATCGTTGTGCTGCGACCCCATCAACCGGGTGCCGGGGAAACCGCTGCCGATTTCAAATCCCTTGGTCGCCGGCAGGCTCAGCATGGCCTTGGCGAGGTCCGCCTCCAGTCGATCAAAGACCGGCTCACCCAGACCCGGTGGGCAGCCGCGCACGACGCACTCGATCGTGCCACCCACGGAATCGCCCTGCGCTCGGACTTGCTTGATGCGCTCGATCATCCGCGGGGCCATCGCGGCATCGGGACAGCGGACGGCGTTCGATTCGACATCGGCAAGGCGGACGGTCGCGGGATCGACCGCGGCATTGAGATCATGAATCGCCGTTACGTAGGCGACCACCTCCAGGGCGGGGAAAAATGTTGCGAGCGCGGCCCTGGCCACCGCGGCGGCGGCCACGCGGCCGACAGTTTCGCGCGCGGACGAGCGTCCGCCGCCCTCCCAGTTCCGAATGCCATACTTGGCCTGGTAGGTATAATCCGCGTGGCTGGGGCGAAACGCGGTCCGCATTTCGGTATAGGCCTCGGGGCGGGCATCTTCGTTCGGGACCAGGATGGAGATCGGCGTACCGAGTGTCCGGCCTTGAAACACCCCCGAGAGAATCCGGCAGCGATCGGACTCCTGACGCGGCGTGACGATGTCGCTCTGGCCGGGCCGGCGGCGGTCGAGGTCGACCTGAATCAGCGCCTCCTCGAGGGCCAGACCCGGCGGGCAGCCGTCGATCACCACGCCGACGCCGCCACCGTGGGATTCTCCCCACGTCGTGATGCGGAAAAGTTGGCCGAAGATGTTGGACATGCGGTTGAGTCACCAAAATGCCGCGCCGGTGCGATTCGTCCAAGCCCATTCGTTCCGGAAGCGATTCGTTCCCCCGTGATTACGTCGAGAGTCTCTGAAAGATGGCGAGCAATTCCTTGAGCTTGGCGTCGGGGCCGCCGGAGTCGAGCAGGGCGTTTTTTACGCAATGATCCACGTGTGCGCGCAGGATCGTCACCTCCAGGCTGCGCAGCGCCGCGCGGACGGCCGAGGTTTGGACCAGGATTTCGGGGCAGTAGCGCCGGTGCTCGATCATGCGCTGGATGCCCTCGAGCTGACCCCGGATGCGCTTCAAGCGCGCCAGCTGGGCCGAATGATCCGGCGGCGGCGGGACGGCGGCTCGGCGGCGGGCGGGGGTTTTGCGTTTGGTGGCCATGCGCGTCGGAACGTTGTACCCCGGCAGGGTATACGCAAATGAGGAATCGATTGATCTGAACCTGATTACCGCGGTCCCTCGACTTGGGCGATGGTTCGTCGGAGACTGCCGGTATGGGATTCATGCTGGACGATCATTTGAGCCCGAAGGGCGACCAGGAGCAGGCGATCGAGAAACTTGTTCGCTCGCTCCGCGCCGGGAACCGCCACCAGACCCTGCTGGGCGTGACCGGCAGCGGCAAGACGTTCACGGCCGCCAACGTGGTTGCGCAACTGGATCGTCCGACCCTGGTGATGTCGCACAACAAGACGCTGGCGGCCCAGCTCTACAGCGAGTTCAAGCAGTTCTTCCCGAACAACGCGGTCGAGTATTTCGTCAGCTATTTCGATTACTACCAGCCCGAGGCCTATATCCCGCGCACCGACACGTACATCGAGAAGGATTCGTCGATCAATGAGGAGATCGAGCGGCTGCGGCTCTCCACCACCACGTCGCTCCTGACGCGGAGTGACGTGCTGGTGGTCGCCAGCGTGAGCTGCATCTACGGCCTCGGTTCGCCCGACGATTACCGGCAGATGCTGCTCTCGCTGTCCGTGGGCCAGCAAATCACGCGCGAACAACTGCTCTCGCGCTTCGTGGACATGCTGTACGAGCGGAACGACATCGCCTTCGGCCGCGGCCGTTTCCGCGTGCGGGGTGACGTGATCGAGGTCCAGCCTGGCAATCTCGACGAGGAGGCTTATCGGATTGAATTCTTTGGCGATGAGATTGAGCGGATCAGCCTGATCGATCCGCTGACCGGGAACGTGGTGCAGACGCTGCCCGGGGTGGGTCTCTTCCCGGCCAAGCAATTCGTCACGCCGGCCGACAAACTGCGCGTCGCGCTGGGCACCATTCGCG
>JANMQT010000269.1:0-27515 GCA_031370675.1 Verrucomicrobiota bacterium | reverse complement strand
CAATCTCTGGGCCGACCTCGAGTCGATCCTCGCGGACCTGCGCGCGGTCGGACTGGATTTCGGCGAAGCGGGCCGCGCCGTGTTTCGCGAGATCTGGGACTGGCGATTTCCCACGCTGCTGGAAAGCGACGGCATCGTCATCCGCCGCGCCTGCGAGGGCTGGCCGCTGCTTTGCGAGACTCCGATTGAGGGGGGCTCAACCAGCCGGTTTGTCGACACGTCCATTGATCGGCTGGAATTTGCATGCCCGGACGGCCGGGCGGCGGAAGCGGCGATTCTGATCGATGAACGGGAGGCTCGCTGGCTGGAGTTTCCGGACGGGCATTCCGGTTTCGGACTGCGCTACCGCCGCACCGCGTTGTATCCATCGCTGCATCCCGGCATTCCGCCGCAGATGCCGCTCTACCTCGAAATTCGAATCGGCGAACGCGCCCGCTACTTTCGACTCGACGCCGATCAGCCGCGATTCGTCGAAATCGACGTCACTGGATTTCCCCGCATTCGTCCGCGCGGACCGTGCCGGCGCTCGTCGGCGGAGATGCTGACGTACGATTTTCGCTTGTGACGCCGCTCGAAACGAGCCGGTGGAAGTGGACGCGAGCGGGCTTCTCGCTACGATTCGCTGCATGAGAATTGTCTTCGCGGGGCCGCAGCTTGGCGCGGTCGCGGATCTGGCGGTGGCGTTGCAGCGACTCGGACACGAGGTCGCCGCGATCCTGCCGTTCGACGACGCTGCGTCCGGCCGCACCCGGCCGACGCGCGTGCAGATTCCCATCGCGATCGGCTCGACGCGCATCGTCGGCGAGATTCTCCAGGCCAGCGGCCCGGAAGAGCTTCCCTGCTATCTCTTCCGGACAATCGAGCCGCTCCTGCCGCACTCCGTCGCGCGCGGCATCTTTCATTCGCAGCTCGTGGTTGAGCTGGCCCGGCGCCTCATTCCCTCTCCCGGGGTGCTGCAACTCTCCGGTTGGGAATCCGCCCTCGCCCCGGCCTACCTCCGCCGCTCCAATCTTCCCTTTCGCACAGTGCTCGACGTTCGTGAGATCGAGGCGCAAGGAAGCTTCGGCGGCGCGGATTTTTCGCAAACGGGCCTGCCCGCCGGGTTTTTCTCACCCGGTGGAGTCGAGTTCTTCGGGCGCTTGAATTTTCTCAAGGGCGGACTCGTGCTCGCGAATGCGCTCACGGTGAACGGTCGCAGCACCCTCGCCGCGTGGCAGCGCGAACCCCTGGGGCGCGGCTTGAATGGCGTGCTCGCGGAACAGGCCTACAAATGTGCGCCCATTCTCTTCCCCGCCGATGCCGACAGCTGGGACCCCGCCACCGATTCGCTCCTCGTCCGGAATTTTTCGGCCCACGAGCCCGAGGGAAAGGTGGCGTGCCGCGCCGCGCTGCTGGCTGCCGTCGGTCTCCCGAAGAACACGCGCGGTCCGATCGTGATTCTGAACCGTGATGACGCGGAGCCCGATGAGGGGCTGCCCGCGTCGGTCCTCGACCGGTGGCTGGCGGGCGATGGACGCGTCGTAATTCTTACCCCGCGGGCACTGGAAACCGCGGGGCTGGAAGCCGCGGCACGACGGGTACCCGCGGGTCTGCGCATCGTGCGGCAGCCCGATGCTGCGATGTTGCGCGGCGCGATCGCCGGCGCGGATTTTCAATTTTTCCCCGGCGCGCCAACGGCGGAATTTGCCACCGCGGCGTGGCGGGCCATGCGGTATGGAACGATTCCGCTGGCGCGCGATCACCCGGGGCGTTCGGATTTATTCGAAGACTGCGCGGCGTCGGCCGACCGGGGTGAGGGCCTGACCTGGTTCGTGGATTCACCCGACGCGCTTTGGGACACGCTGGGCCACCGGGCGGCGGAACTTTATCGGAGCTCTGATTGTTTCAATGCGGTGCGAATTCGCGCGATAAAACGCGCGGCGAGCGTTACGATGACCAGCGTGGCCGAAGCGCACGTGGTGCTGTACCGACAGCTGGGCGTGGAGTGACCACGCCTAACGCAGCCGCACCGAAAGCGGCGCGTCGTCCACTCCGCTGGCTGCGGCGGCGCTGCCGGTCAGACGCAGCGTCTGCTTCGCCTTGCCGGATTTGCGCGAGGCCAGCAGCGTCACCGCTGGTTCGCTTTCGAACGCCGGACCGGGCTCGAAGGTGAAGACCGCCGTGTCCACGTCCCACCGCTCGCTGGTCGCGCCCTCGATCGTGAATGCGGTTTTTCCCAGCCGGAGTTCCCCGGTGACGACCTGCGGATCGCGCCCGGTGCCGGCGAAGCGCACGTCGGGCACGAACTCGCCGCTGAATCCCTCCGCCTCGATCATAAGTGGCTTCGCTGCCACCACGCGCAAATTAATCTGGCGCTCACCCATCCAGCCGGTCGGGCCAAAGACCGCGGGCGGCAGCAGCATCCCGGCGCGCAGCAAAACCGATTCACCCGCCTGCGCGGGATCCAGCGCGACCAGACGGCGCCAGAGCCGGGAGCCCTCCACCAAAGTCACCGTGCCGGCCATGCCAAGCGCATTGACCGGTCCCGTGACGCGGCAATCAATCGCCGCGTCCGCGTTCATCGTCTGGTCATCGATCCAGGCGACTTCCTTCGTCTTCAGCGCCAGGTTTACGCGGGCCGGCGCGACGTCAGACTCCCAATTAACGACGCCAGAATAGTGAAAGGGCGCGCCCATCACTTCGCCGCTGCCGCCGACCACGCGCAAGCTGGCGGCGTCGAACGCAAATTCACCCTCGAGATTCGCGAGCCCGGGTGCGTCAGCCGACCACTCCACGGCCCCGCCCTTGAGCTTCAGGGTGCCCGTGACCCGCGGGGCCTGGCGCGACCCCGTGATTTCGACGCGGCCCGTGGCACGACCATCGGTTTGCTTGAGCGCGCTGAAGAAAAACGCGGCGAGGTCGAGCGGCGCTTCGTTGCCTTCCATGCGGAGCGAAATCGGAAGTTCGGGATCGAGAAAACGCCCCTCACTCCAGGCGCGGCGATCCTGAATCCACGGCAACGATCCGTCGGCCTTGAGCGCGTCGCGCTTTCCCTCGCGCAGCACGAACTGACGAAGCGATAGACTGGTCGGCGAGTAGGTGCCTTCCACCTGCAGATCGGTCGGGCGCGCGAATGTGCCTCGCGCGTTGGCGCGCTTCGCCGAAAATTTCTCGACCGCGCCCTTGAACGCGCCGCTGTGGGTGCGGCGGGTGCCATCGCCGCTCCACTCCAGCCGCAGCGCGCCCGCGAGCGGTCCGGGCACCAGAGCGCCGACGTACGCGGTGGCATAGCGGCCAAGATCCGCGATCTGCGCCTTCAACTCCGCGTTATAGCGGCCGGCACCAAGCGGCTGCCACGTGCCCTTGCCCGTGAAATAGTCACTCTTGCCCGAGGTGGCCTGGAGATCCGTGAGCTGCACCTCCTCGCCCTTCAACACCACGGTGGCCTTGAGCGAATCGACCGGCATCCCGCGGGACTGCAGCGCGCTGCCCTCGATATTGAGATAGCCGTCGAGTCCCTCCGCCCGGCCATTGACGAGACCATTCACCGACATCCGCCCGCTCAGATCCGAAAAGTTTGGATCCGCGAGCTGGCCCAGGGCCTTCAGATCTTCGAGCCGCGCATCAAACGTGCAAGTAAAACCCGCCTGCAGGAACGCCATCGCCTGTCCGATGAAGCCACCGAGCACGGGAGGTTCGTTGACTTGCGGCAGGGCCGACTCCCCGCTGAGGCGCAACAGGTTCCGGCTCTGACGCAATTCGAGTTGCTGCACCTGCAACCGGCGGTTCACCAGCGTCGCGCTCGCGACCAGACTTTCAAAGCGCCGCTCCTTCCATTGGAATTCGCGCGCTTCCACGCGCAGCGAGGACGTCGCTGCGAGCGGGTCGCCGGGATCGCCGCGAAAACTGAATTGCCCGCGGTCGAAACTGCCCGCGAAGGGGCCGCCGCCGCCGAGCAGGCGGGCCACGGGTTCAACCGCGACGCTCTGCAACGAACCCGCGACGTCGAAAAAATTCCGCGGTCCGGAAAAATCGGCGGACGCCTGTCCGCGCAAGGTGCCGCCGAGCGCGGCCAGCGTCACGTCACTCTCGATCTGGCCGAGGGGCAGCCTTGACAGGTCGAGCGCCGCCGAGACGAGATTCACGCCGTTGCCCAGCGCGATTTCGCGCAGCACGAGTTTGGGGCGCTGCCAGGTCGCGAGGCCATGCCAGGCCGGAAGCGTCACGCCGAAACCGCCGGCCGTGAAATCTGTTTCGCGCGCCGCGCAAAATCCCGCGACGCCGGGCTCGCCAAAGACACGCAACCCCGCAACCCGGAATGAAAAATCGCCGCGGAGCAATTTCAAGTCGGCGCGCTGAATCACAAATCGCGCGGGCAACCAGCGCGCGAACGGCTGCGGCTGGATCGCCGCGGCCGGCTCGGTCGCGACGGGTGTCGCCGGCTCTGCGCCGGTCGCACTTGGGGCCGGTGGGCGGAAGGCGTAGCGACCCCGCACGCCGTCCAGCACGACCGATTCGAGCAACGAATCACGCCGTTGCAGGAAAGGAATGCTCAGCGAAGGGGAGAACTCCAGGCGGGCCACCCACAGATCGGTGCCGTCGGCATTGGCTACATCGCGCAGCCGAAGGTTATCGATGGAAATGACGTCGAAGATGGTCCCTTGCACCGGAGTGTGCGTGACGGTGAGTCCGCGATGGGCGGCGGCGCGTTCGATGCTGCGGCCCACCCACCAGCGGAGGGGGGCCGGGTGCAGCACGGTGCAAAGTACGGCCGTGGCGAACAGGCACAACAGCAGCAGGCGCGAAACGCGGCGGGGCTTGAACGAACGGGGCACGGCGGCAGAATAGAGGAGAATCAACCGATGAAAAGCGGACCGGTGTGCCGCTGCTGCCCGCCCGGCGGGGCGGGGCGGTTCACGCGCCACTGCGCGCCGCGAAGCTGGGAAAGCGCGTTTTCAACTCATCCTCGATCTTGGCCGCCTCAGCCGGCTTGTTGGCGCGCCGGTAGGCCTGCGCGGCGAGGGAGAGCGCGCGCGGCGTGAGGTCGGGGTCGTCGTACAAAACACTCACGGCCTGGAAGGCCTTGGCAGCCTCAAGCGCGTCCCCGCGACCGAGCGCCACCTGTCCGGTGAGCAGGCGACCCTCGGCATTGAGCCGGCCCTCGGGTTGAAGTGTGAGCGCCTCCTCCGCGTTTTTCTGAGCGTCATCGAATTTGCCGAGGCCGATCTGTGCCTCGCCGCGCGCGAGCAACCCCTGGGCCTTCGCGGCGGGCTGGGCGGGTCTCGTTTCCAGATAACTTTCGCTCGCAGTTTTCGCGCCGGCGAAATCTCTTAGGAACAAGCGGGTGCGGGCGAGCAAGAGCCAGACGTCCGCCACCGAGTTACCGGGGGACGCGGCCGCGGCGGCCAGGTACGGTTCCGCGCGATCGTATTTGCGCAGCTCGAAAAAATAGGAGCCCAGATAATTCAAGACGTTGGCGGGGATGCCCGGCTGGATGCCGGCCTTGAGGTACGCGGTCACCTCAGGCTCAAGCTTGTCGCGGTTTTCCGTGTTGAAGTACGAGAGGATGAGCAGCATCCAACTCTTGTTGGCGTATTCCTTGTCCGCGCGCGCGGCCTCCAGCGGCGCGATGGCCTGCGGGTAATTCTTCGCCTCGAAGGCCGTGCGCCCAATCCAGTAGTTGGCGAGACCCGCCGAACTCGACGCGGGAAAATCCTTCAGCAGGATCTTGAACGTGTCGACCATGCCCTTGCTGTCTTCGGTCTGGCCGAGCAACAGCGCCTTTTGCCGGAGCGCAAGTTCGCGTTCCTTGGATTTCGGGAAGTCGAGCAGCAGCGTGTTGAAGTCCTGCAGGGCGGCGGGAAAATTCCGGTACTGCTGGTAAGCGAGTCCGCGCTGCGCGAGGGCCTTCGCGGCGAGCGGGCTTTCCGGGAACGAACGCAGAAACCGGCTGAACGCCTCGATCACCTGGTCCGGCAGCTTGAGCTGATTGTAACAGTAGCCAACCCGGTACATTGCCTCGGCGCGATATTTCGGCTCGATGTGAGCGGAATCCTGCACCTGCGCGTACGCCGCCGCCGCCTCGGGGTATTGCTCTTTCTTGAACAGAACCTCCGCCTTGATCAGTCGCACCTTGTCGGCCTTGTCGGGCTCCGGATTCGAGGCCAGAAATGCGTCCGTGGCCTTCGCCAGGCCAGGATCGTTCGAGGTGTAGAGCGTCACGACGCGCTGGAACGCCACGTCGGCCGCCTGCGGCGAGCGCGGAAATTCCTTCAGCAATTGATTGTAAATCGCGAGCGCCTCGGCCGGCTTTTCGAGCTGACGCAGCGAGTTGCCGACCAGCAGGAGCGCTTCGGCGCGATTCTCGGCGGACAATTGCGCGCTGTTCGCGTGATACGCCGCGATCAGCGGCTCGTACTTGTTCGCGCGGTACAGCAACCGCAGCAGCCCGAGCCGCGCATCACTCCGCGTCGCCGCATTGATCTCGGTACCGGGCCAGTCGATCACGCGCTGGAGAAATTCCGCCGCCACCTCGAACTGGCCCAGATCCGCGGCGAGCAGTCCGGCCTTGAGTGTCGCCTCGAGCTTGAGCGATTCCTTCGACGCATCGCGCGAGAGCGCCTCGAACTGGCGGAGCGCCTCGGCCTTGCGACCCTCGGCAAAGGCCTGCCGCGCGATCGACAATCGGGCATAGTCGCGGTAGGGGTTTTCGCCGGTGACGTTGGCGATTCTCTCGTAGACCTCGCGAGTTTCAATGCGGCGTTCGAGGTTTTCGAGACAGAGCGCCTGGTAGTAGAGGGAGGCCAGCAATACGTCGTTCGCCTTTGCGAGCTGCGCGGAGCGCTTGAAGAGCGGCAGCGCCGAGCGGTAGTCCTTGTCGCTATAGTAAACCGTGGCGAGGCGGTAGGTCGCGGGGCCGACGAAGTCACCGGTATCCTTCGCTTCGAGCAGAAGATTGCGGTAGCAGTTCGTCGCGGCGGGCAGCCGGTTCGCGAGACGGTAGCACTCCGCGAGGCGATACAACGCCGCCTGCCGTTGCCCGCCGCTCGGGAACACATTGAGATACTTTTCGTACTCGGAGGCGGCCTGCGCGTACTGCTTTCGCGCGTAGAGGTTGTTGGCGATCTCAAGCTGCAACTCGTCGGGTGTGGTCGTCGGCTGCCCTCCCGTCGAAGGCGAGAGGCGAATGGTCGTCGCGTCGTCCTTCGGCCCGGCGGGTTCCGGTGGCCGGCGGATTTCCGGGGTGCTCGCCGCTTGCGCGCGACGAACCGCAGGGCCCGAAGTCGCCCCCGGCGGCGACCCGGGATTGAAGGGCCGATTGAGCAACTCCTCGGGCGTGCCGCCATCTTCACCCGGGGCCGGATAGCGAGGCGCGGGTGGCTCCTCGGGCTTCACGCGTTGCGCCCGGCGCACGGGCGTGCCGTCGTCGGCGGTGGTCTCCGCCGGCGTGGGCGTGGGGCGCAGGCGCGCGGGCACGGCCGATTGGGCTGAAACCGAGCCGGCCCAGAGCACGGTGGCCGCGGCGATCGTAGCGACGGCGAAGCGACCCGGTGCGGTCAGCGCCGCCCGGTTTGCGGAAGGGCGCGTCATGGTTGGGCGGGAGCGGGTTTCGCGGTGGCAAACGCCACGTTCCAAACGTTGGCGCTGCGGCAGATATCAAGCACGTCCACGATGTAACGATAATTCACGCTCTCGTCGCCCCGCAAGATCACCGCCTGATCGGGATAAATATTCGAAATTTGCGCGAGCTTCGAACGGAGCTGGTCGGGCGTCAGGGTCTGGCGGTTCAAGACGATGCCACCGTCGGATTTCACGTTGATGATCAACTCGCGCACGTCACGACGGACTTCCTTGCCCTCCTTGGCCGTTGGAACCTTCACCTCGAGCGCCATTTCCTCGCGCGAAAAATTGTACGTCACGATGAAAAAGATCAGCAGGCAGCAAAAGATGTCGACCATCGGGGTGATCTGAAACCCTGGCGGGGACGCGGCAGTCGACAGTCGGAAACGCATCGGAAAAAACGGGGAAAAAAACTCGGGCAACGCCAGCCTAGCGAGCGGCGGTCAAATGTCCTCCTCCAGCATCATCGGGTCGCGGAGTTCGCGCCGCGAGGTGGACCGGGCTGGAGCGTAGGTCATCGTGAACATGGCGAAGAACTGGGTGGTGGCAGCCTCCAGGTCGGCGGTCAGCCTGCCGGCCCGCGTGCGGAAAATGGCGAAGGCGCTAAAGGCCATGATACCGATGAGCAGTCCGCCCGCCGTGCAGACCAGGGCCTCGGACACGCCCTCCGCCAGGAGGAGCGGCTTGGAGGCGGCGACGTCGCCCGCCAGCGCGCTGAACGATTTGATCATGCCGTAGACCGTGCCCAGCAGGCCGATCATCGGAGCGATGGCGCCCATGTCGGCGAGATAGCTGACCCGCTGGTTGAGACTCGCAGCTTGGCGGATGCCTTCCGATTCCGCAATCTCGCGAACGGCATCAAGCGAGGCGCCGTTGTTCTTGGTCACGAAATCCAGCGTGCGCCGGACCACGCGCGCGAGCATTTCGCTGTGGCGGCTCGAATCGGACAGCAGCCCGAGGTAATCCCGCTTGCGCAGGCGCGCGTCGGCCGTCTGCAGGAAGCCCGGCGTGACCACGCTGCCGCGGCGGATCGTGAAGAAGAAAATCAGGATAAGCAGCACACAGATGACGGAGAGAATCCCGAGCGGGATCATGAAAATGCCGCCGGAGACGAGGACATTCCAGAGCGTGAGCGTGCGCTGGGCGGCCTCCGCCGCGGTGCCGGCTGGCACGAGGGGTGTCGCGGCCGGTTTCGCCGCCTGCGCGAACGCCGTGGCTGTTGAGAGAAGGAATGCGGTGAACGGCAGCGGGGAAAAATTCAGTTTCATTCGGCAGGGACGAGTCTAACTCCCGCGCGACCCGCTGCAAGCCGGCCTACGCGACATCGCAGGATTAGACGGAATTTCCCTGATTTTGCTCAATGGGCCGATTCCCCGGCGAAATCGTCCGCGTCCCCGCGGTCCCCGCGCGTCCAGTCCGGCGTTAAATCGCAGGTACAACTTCACCCTGCGGCGATCGATCACTCAAACGAAGTACGCGAGGATTTCCTGGCCAACCAGCCCGAAGAACTGCCTGCCCTCCGGTGCCTTCAAACCACCCCGCATCGATTCCCGATCCACCCACCCCACCGACTGGGTCGGAATCGGGAAGTTGCCGACGCGAAGGTCGTTGACCGTCACCTGCATGAGTTCCGAGCTGGAGCCGCCGATGTCGACGAGGCTCACCCCGCCGTGCGCGACACTGCGGGGATATTTCAGCCCTTCGACCGCTTTTCGTGTCGAGCAGCGTCGCCGGCAACCCCATATCCATGATGAAGTACGCGCGGCACGTTCCCAGGGTGGCGGCGACTGCAAGTCCCGCGCCCGGTGCCCGCCACCCGCCCCTACTCCGTGATGATATCGCGATACGTTCCCCCGCTCGGAATCATCGGCAGCACATGCGCGGTGTACGGGGTCATGACATCGAGCACGTAGGGCTCCTTCGCGGCGAGCATGCGCTCGAGCGCCGGTTTCAATTCCGCCTTCGTCGTCACCCGCTCGCACGTCACGCCGAACCCGGCGCAGATCTTGACGTAATCCGGATAGATCTCATCCGGGCTCCGTGGATCGGCGAGGAAGGTGTGGCCGCGGTTGCCGGCAAAAAAACGATCCTCCCATTGCACCACCATGCCGAGATGCTGGTTGTTCAGGATGATCACCTTCGCGTTGATCCGTTCCACCTTGGCGCAGGCCAGCTCCTGGACGTTCATCAGGAAGGAGCCGTCGCCGTCGATGTCCACCACCTCAACATCCGGACACGCCACCTTCGCGCCCAGCGCGGCGGGATAACCAAAGCCCATCGCGCCCAGACCGGCGGAGGTCAGAAACGTCCGCGGCCGATCGAAATCATAATACTGCCCCGCCCACATCTGGTGCTGGCCGACGCCCGTCGCAATGATGGCATCGCCCTTGGTGAGCTCGTACAACAGCCGGATCGCGTACTGCGGCTGGATCGTCCCGTCGGTGTCGTGAAACGAAAACGGGTGCGCGTCCTTGCCGCCCTTCCATGTCTCGATCTGGCGATACCACCCGGGATAGCGGTCGTAGGACGGCGCCGTCCGCTTGTACCCTGCGGCGTCGAGCAGTTGATTCAGGCGCGCCAGCGCTGGTTTCACGTCGGCCACAATCGGCAGCTTCACGAAACGGTTCTTGTTGATCTCCGATTCGTCGATGTCGATGTGCACGATCGTGCCGTGCTCGCAGAATTTCTCGACCTTGCCGGTCACGCGATCGTCGAAGCGCACACCGATGGCCAGCAGGAGATCCGCCTCGTTGGCCGCGTTGTTCGCGACGACGCTGCCGTGCATGCCCAGCCATTTCAACGCCAGCGGATGCGTCTCCGGAAATCCACCTATGCCCATCAGCGTCGTGGTCACCGGGATCTGCGTGCGCTCCGCGAACTCGCGCAACTCCGCGTGCGCCTCGCCGGAAATGATGCCGCCGCCGGCGTAGATCATCGGCCGCGCTGAACCCTTGATCAGGCCGATGACCTCATTGAGCGCCACCTCGTCGATCGGACCGCGGTCCGGCGTGTAGCCGCGGAGCTGAATCTCGCGCGGAAAAATCGGCTGGGCGCGCTGGGTCTGGATGTTCTTCGGCAGATCGATCAACACCGGGCCCGGCCGGCCGGATCGCGCGATGAAGAACGCCTCCTTCACGATGCGCGGAATGTCATTGATGTCCCACACCAGGTAGCTGTGCTTCACGATGGGCAACGTCATGCCGAAGACATCCGTCTCCTGGAAGGCACCCTTGCCAATCATCTCCTGCGGCACCTGCCCCGTGATCGCGACAAGCGGAATCGAGTCCATGTAGGCATCCGCGATGCCCGAGATCAGGTTGGTGGCGCCGGGCCCGCTGGTGGCCATGCAGACCCCGGGCCGACCCGAGGCGCGCGCGTAGCCCTCAGCCGCGAAGACCCCGCCCTGCTCGTGCCGCGGGAGAATCGTGCGGATCTTGGTCGACCGGGTCAGCGCCTGGTGAATCGGCATTGAGGCGCCGCCGGGATAAGCAAAGATGACATCGACGCCTTCGCGCTCGAGGCACGCGACCAGAATCTCGGCTCCGTTCATGGTCTCGCCGCGATCAGGCGCGGGCGGGATGATGTTCTCGGCGGGTTGGGACGACGCGATCGTGCTCATGGATTTCCTTGCTGCTCTGCCATTCATGCCGTGGATGCCTTGTGTGCCTTGGACTGCCTCAGAACCAAGACTGCCACAGTTTTCGCCCGCGAAAACCGGAAACTTAGGCTCGTGACACGCAGACCCGGAAGTCAAAGGCCACACAGGCCGCGAGAACATGGATGTTCCTCCACCATGAGGAGCAATTTCACGGGCTCTCGACCGACGATGGTACCCCACGTATCCCGGGACTTTTCGTTGTGTTCATAACTCGACTCTCGACTCCACTCTTTCGTCCTTCTCCGCTTCGCGTGAGAGTGATATCGGTCACCTTGTCCATGAAGAAAATCGTGCTTCTCCTCGCTGGAGCCGGATTGCTTTATGTCCTCGCGACCGCCGTGACGATCGGGCTCGCGGATTCGAAGAACCGGCGCGACCCCAGGGCGCGTTTCTTCACTGAGAATCCGCCTCCACCCACGGCCGGCGTAGTCGCGACCGAGTACCAGAGTTTGGGAGCCACCTGCCGCACGCGCACCTGGACGCTCAGCCACACCCCGGAACAGCTCCGCGCCTGGGTCGAATCGCCGGAATTCAAACGCGCCGATCAACGCCTGGCCGGGATCCGGCAGCAACTAGAGCCGGCCGTCCGACCGCCCTTCAAGGACAAGAAATACAGCGCCGCCTATGCCCGGCCGAGCGAGGAGGGCCACTACCTGCTCGTGATGGAGGGCGGACAGCGCTCATGCTATGTCGTGGTGGATCGACCTCTCCGCGGCGGATGGCTCGGCCTCTTCGATCCGACCACCGCCCCCAAATGAATGAAGCGGACTATGACGTCCTCGTGCTGGGGGGCGGTCCCGCGGGTCTCCACGCGGCCGGCGTGCTCGCCGAGGCGGGAAAACGCGTGGGCCTCTTCGAGCGCATGCCGTCACCCGGCCGGAAGTTGCTCGTGGCGGGACGCGGCGGACTGAATCTCACCCACTCCGAAGCGCTCGAGCGATTTCCCGATCGGTACCGCGTCGAACCGCAACGCTGGCGCTCGCTGCTCGCGGATTTTGGCCCGACGCACACGCGCACGTGGGTCGAAAGCCTTGGCATCGAGACTTATGTTGGATCCAGCGGACGCGTCTTCCCCCGCGGCCAGCATGCGGCGCGCCTCCTGCGCAAGTGGCTGCAGCGGTTGCGTGAACGCGACGTCACGATCCATTCGGATCATCGCTGGACCGGGCTCGCGCGGGGCGAGCGCCGACGCTGGCGGGCAAGTTTTGCCGACCAGCCGGATCGTGAAGCCGATGTAATCGTGCTCGGCCTGGGCGGGGCCTCGTGGCCGGAAACCGGGTCGGACGGCTCATGGCCCGCGCTCCTCGGTGCGCACGGCGTGGCATGCCGCCCGTGGCAGGCCGCAAATTGCGGCTGGGACGTGGCCTGGGATGACGAATTGCTCGCGGCGGCCGAAGGACGGCCGCTCAAGAACATCCGGGCCCGCGCCGGCGGGACCAGCGTCGCCGGCGAATTGCTAATCACCCGTGACGGCCTCGAAGGCGGCGCAATTTACCAGCTCGGTCCCGAACTGCGCGAGCATCCCGAAATCACGATCGACCTGAAGCCCTCACTCTCCGAGGAGCAACTGGCCACCCGAACCCGTCTGTCGTGGCGGCTCGGCCCGGCGGCAGAGGCACTGCTGGCGTTCACTGCACGAAGCGCGCCGGTTCACCCCACCCCGGATTCCCCGGCGACCATGGTCAAGGCGCTGCGACTTCCGCTCCTCCGGCCCCGGCCCATCGCGGAGGCCATCTCGTCCGCGGGCGGCATCCCCTGGGCGGAACTCGACGACGATCTGATGCTCCGGAAACTGCCGGGAATTTTCGCGGCGGGAGAAATGATCGATTGGGAGGCTCCGACCGGCGGCTACCTCTTGCAGGGATGTTTCGCGACGGGCCAGCGGGCGGGTGCCGGCGCCCTCCGGTTTCTGGCCGCACTGGTTGGTAAAACGATTGAAACAACCCCGAAAAACAGAGTACCTTGCCCGCCCCGCATGATCCGCCGAACCCGCATTGTCTTGATTGCCGATCAAGAGGCGAAACTTGCCCCGTTTCGGGAGAAGTTCCGGCGGCATCCGAAGTATCAAATTGTGGCCACCACGAACCTGCAGGAAGGCTTGATGCTCTCGGAGGCGATGCCCGCGGATGCGCTCGTCGTCTCGATCACGCTGGCAGCGGACAACGCGCGCGCCACGATCGCGGAGTTCGACAAGCGCGGCGGCGACAACAAGATTCCCCTCCATTGGATCGCCGATGAAATTACGCGCCGCACGCTCGACGCCGACGAGGAACTCAACCTGCAGGCCGAAACGTTGCTCGAGGACACCATGCCGCCCGAGGAGGTGCTCGCGCTGGTCTCGCCCGAGCCGACCGAAACCACCGCGAGCCGCCCCCGCCTGCGGCTGTCGCTCGACTCTGCCATTATCCCCACCGCCGCACCCGCTACGGCCACCGAGATCGCTGAAACCGAGCCTGCCCTCGGTGCTCGCGCGCGACTCGCGACGACCGAGGGATCGTTTGAGCTGAGCGAACGAAGCCTGCTCCGGCTTGTCGAAAAATTCGGCACGCTCGCCGGACAGGGGCAATTGCGCATCGAGCACGATGCGCACACGGCGCATTTGCATTTTGACACCGGCAAAGCGGTCCACGCGACCTTCGGTGCACTGGAGGGCATGGCGGCCCTCGTGAATTTTGCCCACTGGCAGGAGGGTAGCGCGCAATGGATACCCCGGACGGAGGGCTCGCCGCCCCGCACGCTCGATCCGAATGTGGTGGTGGGAATCTTGCGCAACATTCCGTCGCGCAAAGCCGCCAAGACGTAAGGGCGGCTGGAGGCTGCCAAGTTCGAAATTTCAAACTCGAAACTCGAAGAAAGTAGAACTTCGAATTTCAAACGCCGAACGGTGACGGCTCGTTCGTATTCTCTTCCTTTTGGATTTCGAATTTTCTTCGAGTTTCGAGTTTCGAACTTCGAGTTTGCCGGCCCGCCGGCCCGCTATTCCAGGATCACACTCGCCCACGCGCAACCCGCGGCGTGACTTAACGCGAGATGCACGCGCGTAACGCCGCGCGCGTCCGCGAGCGCGTGCGCGGGGCCATGCAGGAGAATCGACGGCCGGCCTTCCGAATCGCGCACGACCTCCACATCGCGCCAGCCAACCTGTGCGCCGATGCCGACGCCAAACGCCTTCGCCACGGCCTCCTTGGCAGCGAACCGCGCGGCATAGTGCGGCGCAGGCGTCGCCATCGCGCCGCAATACGCGATCTCGCTCTCGCAAAACGTGCGCGCCACGAAGCGGTCGCCAAAGCGTGCCAGCGCCTCCTCGATGCGAGCGATTTCAGCCACGTCCACGCCGTGTCCGTGAATCATAACGAATAGTGGCTCATCAATCCAAGCATCTCGCGCACCGCCGCGTCGAGCCCCGTGAAGACCGCCCGCGAAACGATGGAGTGCCCGATGTTCAACTCGTGCAGGTGCGGAACGGCTTTGAGAAACGCGGTCATGTTTGCGTAGTTCAGGCCGTGGCCGGCGTTGACGACGAGGCCGCGCGCAAACGCCAGCTCGGCCGCGGCGCGCAAACGACCCAGCTCGCGCCGACGGTCGCCCTCATTGCCGGAATTCGCGTAGGCGCCGGTGTGCAGCTCAACCACCGGCGCACCGAGCGCGGCGGCCGCTTCGATCTGCGGCGCATCCGGATCGATGAAAAGGCTCACGCGGATGTTTCCCTTGGCAAAGGCCTGAATCGTCGGCGCCAGAGTTTCGCGATGCGCCACGGCATCGAGTCCGCCCTCGGTCGTCACCTCGCGGCGAGACTCCGGCACGAGGCAGACCTCCGCGGGATGCTCGCGCAGGGCGATCGCGACAATCTCCGGCGTGTTGCCAAGCTCAAGGTTGAGCCTGGTCTTCAGGCCGGCGCGCAGTCGCGGCAGGTCCGCATCCTGCAGGTGCCGTCGGTCCGCGCGCAGATGCACGGTGACGGAATGCGCCCCCGCCTCCTCGCACACGCGCGCCGCCGCCTCGAGGGCCGGCTCGGCGTTGAACGCATACGGATCCGGTGAGTAGCGCGCTTGCCGCAGTGTGGCGACGTGGTCGATATTGACTCCCAAATGGAGGATGCATGTAGACATGAAGCGGAATCGAAGCCCCGTCAGCATTGCGGCATTTCGGACGAACTCAAGTGCGCAGCGCAAATCGCGGATTGCCGCCCGTGCCGGAATCTGGCAGGCATTGATTCCCGGCCCCGCCTGGATTCACCCGCATGACGAAACCGCCCGCCAGCCCCGAACCGCCGCGCGTACTTGTGGCGGACGATCAGGCGGACGTACTCACCGCCCTCCGGCTGCTCTGCAAGGGCGAGGGCCTGGCCGTCGACACCGCCAGTTCCCCAGCGGCCCTCCTCGCCGCAGTCGAGAAGAACGACTACGCCGCCGTCCTGATGGATTTGAATTACACGCGCGACACCACTTCGGGCCGCGAGGGACTCGACGTGCTGGAAAAACTGCAGCGCTTCGATCCCACCCTGCCCGTCGTTGTCATGACGGCGTGGGGGACGATCAACCTCGCGGTCGAGGCCGTGCAGCGCGGAGCCAAGGATTTCATTCAGAAGCCGTGGGAAAACCCGCGGCTCATCCAAATCCTGCGCACCCAGATCGAACTGCACAGCGCGCTCCGCCGGGCGGGCCGGCTCGAGGCGGAGAACAAGATGCTCCGCGGCGCGGAGACCATTCCCGACCTCGTCGCAAAATCGGCGGCGATGCGCCCCGTGCTCGAATTGGTCGAGCGCGTCGGGCCCTCGGATGCGAACGTGCTCATCACCGGCGAAAACGGCACGGGCAAGGGCGTGATCGCACGCGCGCTCCATGCGGCATCCACGCGCGCCAGCCGCGCGCTGGTCACCGTCAATATGGGCGGACTCAGCGAGGGCGTGTTCGAGAGCGAGCTCTTCGGCCACGTGAAGGGGGCGTTCACTGACGCGAAATCGGATCGGGTGGGTCGGTTCGAGCTGGCGGACGGCGGCACGCTTTTCCTCGATGAAATCGCGAACATGACCCTCAACCAGCAGGCAAAGTTGCTGCGCGTATTGGAGACCGGCGAGTACGAGCGCGTGGGATCCTCGCGCACCCGGACAGCTGACGTGCGCATTCTCTCGGCGACGAATTCCGATCTGAAAGGCGAAGTGGCGGCGGGGAAATTCCGGCAGGATCTGCTGTTCCGGCTCAACACGATCGAGATTCACGTGCCGCCCCTGCGCGATCGCGCGGAGGACGTGCCCGCACTCGCCGATTTTTTCCTGCGGCAGCAATCGGCCCGCTATCGCAAGCCGCTGACCGAATTCGATCCGGCGGCGCGCGCCGCGCTCACGCACCACCACTGGCCCGGCAACGTGCGCGAGCTCAGCCATTGCGTGGAACGCGCCGTCCTGATGGCGCGCGAAAAAGTCGTGCACGCGGCGGACCTCGGGTTGCAACCGGCAGCGAATTCCGCGTCGGCCGCATTACCGCTCGACGCCATGAGCCTGGAGGACGTGGAGGCGCTCCTGATCAAGAAGGCGCTCGCCCGCTATGATGGCAGCGCGCGCCTGGCCGCCGAGGCGATGGGCCTGAGCCGCAGCGCGTTTTACCGCAGGCTGCAAAAGTACGGATTATAGGCGAGGCGGTCGTGCGGAATCCTTGTAGCCGGCCTCGCTGAAGCCGGCTACAACAGGAATCTCGAGGCTCGAAATTCGATGTGCAAGAGCGAACGCGGAAGAGCAAAAACACCACTCTTGGAATTTTCACCGTTTTCGAGCTTTCGGTCTTTTCTTCGAGTTTCGAGTTTCAGGTTTCGAGTTTCCGCCGCCGCCGGGCGGCGCACCCCATTCGCAAGATTCGGGGTTTGATTCGCCAACGCCCTGTGATTCTCTCTCGGACGTGATCTCCCTCGATCAGGCCAAGCGCCGCGCGCGTTCGTCGCTGCACCGGCGCGTGGTCTACATGGCGTTGCTCGCCGCACTGCCCGCGGTTCTGATCGTCTTCGGCCTGCTTTGGATCGGCGACTTTTCCGCCAAGGTGGTGTGGACCTTCGGCCTCATCGCGGTCGGTTTCGCGCTCGGCGGCATCGGCGCGGTGCGCGCCGCCGTCGTGCGACCGCTGCAGACTCTGGCCAACGTCCTCGCCGCCGTGCGCGAGGGCGACTACTCCATTCGCGTGCGCGGCGCGGCCGACGACGACTCGCTCGGCGCGGTGGTGCGCGAGGTGAACACGCTCGGCGAGACGCTGCGCCAGCAACGCCTCGGCGCGCAGGAGGCCGAGGCGCTCCTGCGCAAGGTCATGGAGGAAATCCCGGTCGGAATTTTCGCGTTCGATCCCGACGGCAAACTCGCGCTGGTCAATCGCTCGGGCGCCTCGATGCTGGCGCGGCCGGCGAAGGAATTACTCAAGATCCCCTCCGCGGAACTCGGCCTCGAGGAGTGCCTTAAGGGCGCGAGCGACGAGGTGTGCGATCTCGACCTGCCCGGCGCCAAGGGCCGGTTCAAGCTTCATCGCGATACGTTTCGCGAGGGCGGCCGCCCGCACGAACTGCTCGTGCTGGCGGATTTGAGCGCGCCGCTACGCGAGGAGGAGCGGCTGGCCTGGCAGCGCATCGTCCGGGTGCTCGGTCACGAGATCAATAATTCGCTCGCGCCCATCCGCTCGCTGGCGGGGAGCCTGCGCACGATTCTGTCGCGCGACCCGTTGCCCGACGACTGGCGCGAAGACATTGCCGGCGGGCTCGATGTCATCGCCTCGCGTTCCGATTCGCTCAATCGCTTCATGGCGGCCTACGCGAACCTTGCGCGCCTGCCCAAGCCAACCCGCACCCGCCAGAGCATCGGTCCGATTGTCGAGCGCGTCGCGAGTCTCGAGCAATGCCAGTCGGTGCGGGTCGAGCCCGGCCCACCGATCGAGGCGGAGGTCGATTCCGACCAGATCGAACAGGTCATCGTCAATCTTGTGAAGAATGCCGTCGAGGCCGCCTCCGAAACCGGCGGTGGCGTTTCGGTCACGTGGGCTGACCGCGGCGCGAATTTCGAGATCACCGTGCTCGACGAGGGACCGGGCGTCTCCGGCACGAAAAACTTGTTTGTCCCATTTTTTACGACCAAGCCAAAGGGGTCCGGCATCGGTCTCGTCTTGAGCCGGCAGATTGCCGAAGCCCACGGCGGGGTGCTCACGCTGGAAAACCGCGACGATCGCACAGGCTGCGCCGCCCGGTTAATCCTGCCAAGGGACTCGGCCTAAGTCGCTCCCCTTCAGTCGGCAAATCGTCCCACTTTCGGGACGACGCGATCCCATCGACGGCACACCCAGCCGAGTCCTGCCGAAACACCACAGATTATAACTAGCTTATTACCAACTTCTTAAAACTATCTGTGTCACGTGGCACGGCCATTGCAATAAGGCGCGAGCGTCACATCCGCTGTCGGTCGCTGGTTTCATCGGTCCAACGTTCCAAGACATGATTGCAAGAACTTATCTCGAACCCCTGCGCGTCCGCCCCCTGCGCGACGTCGCGCCCCTGGGTCACCGCGTTATTTTTCGCCAGCCGCTCAATGTCGGCCTGACGCAATTTTGGCGCGATCAAATCGCCGAGGAAAAGCGTTTTCACGCTCCGGCGTACCTCGCGCTGGTGGTGGGCATCGCGGCCATGTTGATCGCGACCGCCTGGGAGGGCGCGCACATCGACGGCACGCTGCGCGGCGCGGTGGCGGTCTTCGACCGGCAGACGGTGCCGGCGTCCGACGTTTGCGAAAGGCCCGATCGGGATCGGACTTCAACTGAAATTAGATCGCCGCAGCGCATCAGCAATCCGAACGCGGTCGGTCTGCCCTCGCTGCCGAGCATTCCGTTGAAGTTCGGGATCTTGTTGCCTTAAGAACATGGTAAACCTTCCGGTAACACGAACCATGTCCAGCCTCGCTTCCGGTGATCGGTTCCGAGTGTCGGACGGCGTCGTCCCTCCGATCGCCTCGAACATGGATATCCCCCGCCCTGACCGCGCCAAAAAGAAAAATCAACGCCGCTGGATCGTGGGCGGCCTCACCGGACTGGCGCTGGTCGTGATTAGCATCGGGGTTTCCCAGCTCCGGCCCGCCGCTCCCAGCGTGGAGCGCAGCGCCGTCTGGATCGACACGGTGAAGCGCGGACCGATGCTGCGCCAGGTGCGCGGCCTGGGCACGCTGGTGCCCGAGGACATCCAGTGGATAGCCGCCCGCACCGAAGGCCGCGTCGAAAAGATCGTCGCCCGTCCTGGCAAGATTGTCAGCGCCAGCGACGTGCTTTGCGTCCTGTCGAATCCGGAACTCACCCAGGAAGCGAATGCCGCCGATCTAGACGCCAGGTCGGCCGAGGCGAAACTGGCCAGCCTGCGCGTGCAGCTCGAGGGCCAGGTGCTCGATCGCCGCGCCGAGCACGCCAAGATCGGCGCTGACCTGCAGCAGGCAAAATTGCGCCTCTCGGTCAATGAGCAGCTCTCCAAGAACGGCCTCGTCGCGGAGCTGGAACTTAAGCTTTCGCGGGTGCTAGCGGCAGACTTGCAGTCCCGCTTCGACATCGACACCCAGCGCCTGAAATTCATGGAGGATTCCCTCCGCCCACAGCTCGCCGTACAGGAAGCGGACGTGGAGCGGCTCAAGGCCGCCGCGACCCTCAAGCGCGGCCAGGTGGACGCCCTGCAGGTTCGCGCCGGCATGGAAGGCGTGCTCCAAGCCTTGCCGCTGGAGGTCGGCCAGCGCGTGACGGTGGGCCTCAACCTGGCGCGCGTCGCAGATCCGTCGCGGCTTAAGGCCGAGGTTCGCATCGCGGAAACACAGGCCAAAGATATTCAGATTGGACAGACTGCGATGGTCGATACGCGCAACGGCACGGTGGCTGGCGAGGTCGTGCGAGTGGATCCCGCCGTGCAAAACGGCACGGTGAAAGTGGACATCGCGCTGACGGGTGCGCTGCCGAAAGGCGCGCGGCCGGATCTTTCCGTGGAAGGCATCATCGAGCTGGAAAGACTGGATGACGTCATCTTTGTCGGCCGGCCCGCCTATGGTCAGGAGCGCGGCAAGGTCGGCCTATTCAAGCTGAGCGCGGATGGCCGCGAGGCGGTGCGAACCTCCGTGGATCTCGGGCGGAGCTCGGTCAACACCGTCGAAATCCTCGCGGGCCTCCAGCCCGGCGACAAGGTCATCCTCTCCGACATGTCCACGTGGGATTCCCACGACCGGGTGCGGTTAAACTAAACGAATCGCAGAAACTCTCATCCAACAAATCCCCGTGACCACTTCAGTCCTGTCGACCTCCTCATCCACCGTCTCACCCATGCAAACCAACGGACATCTTATTCAACTCGACGACATCACGAAGGTGTTTCTCACCGACGAGGTCGAGACGCACGCGCTCTCCGGCATCCACCTCGACATCCTCAAGGGTGAATACGTCTCCATCGCCGGGCCCTCGGGCTGCGGCAAGTCGACGCTACTTTCGATTCTCGGCCTGCTCGATACCGCCACCGCCGGCACCTACAAGCTGAACAACCGGCCGGTCACCGACTTGAATCCCTCCGAGCGCGCCCGCGTCCGGAATCAGGAGATCGGGTTCATCTTCCAAAGCTTTAATCTCATCGGCGATTTAGATGTCTTCGAGAACGTGGAGCTACCACTGACGTATCGCGGCATGTCACCCGGGGATCGCAAAACCGCGGTGACGGCCGCGCTCGAGCGGGTCGGCATGAGCCATCGCGCGCGTCATTTGCCGAGCCAGCTCTCGGGCGGTCAGCAACAGCGCGTCGCCGTGGCCCGCGCCCTCGCCGGCAAGCCCAGCGTGCTGCTCGCGGACGAGCCGACAGGAAACCTCGATTCGCGCAATGGCGACCAGGTGATGCAGCTCCTCGCCGAGTTGCACGCCGACGGCGCCACCATCGTGATGGTCACGCACGACGAGCGATTCGCCGGGCACGCCCAGCGCGCCATCCATCTTTTCGACGGTCGCGTCGTGGAAGAAACGAAGCACTAGCCGCGCGAGAAACCGCTGCCAAACACGCCGTGGTTTCGCTCCGCGGTCGCGGATCCTCGCGCCAAAAAACGGGAAACCGAACTCATGAAACCGTTGATCCAACTCAAGGGAATCGAGAAATCGGTGCCCACCAAGCCAAGTCCGACGTGGCTCTTGCGCCGCATCACGCTCGACATCGAGGACGGTGACTTTGTCACGATCATGGGACCAAGCGGCGCCGGGAAATCCACCCTGCTGAACATCCTCGGGCTCTACGATCACGGCTGGCAGGGCGAGTTCTGGTTCGACGAACAGCCCGTGCACGCCCTGAAGCCGAAGGAGCGCGCCGCGCTCAACAAGTCAAACGTCGGCTTCGTCTTCCAGCAGTTTCATTTGCTCGACGACCTCACCGTCGCCGAGAATCTGGACGTCCCGCTGCGCTACCGCGATCTGCACGCCAAGGAGCGCGAGGCGATGGTGGCCGACGCGCTCGACCGCTTTTCCATCGTCGGAAAGAAGGACCTGTTTCCGGCCCAGCTTTCGGGCGGGCAACAGCAGCTGGTGGCGATTGCGCGCGCCACGATGGCCAAGCCGCGCCTGCTCCTCGCCGACGAACCCACGGGTAATCTCCACAGCGATCAGGGCCGGGACATCATGACACTTTTCAAGCGTCTGAACGACGAGGGCACGACGGTCGTACAGGTGACGCACTCCGATGAAAACGCCGGCTTCGGCCGCCGCGTGATCCGGCTGCGAGATGGGTGGATGGAAAGCTGAATTCAAAAAAAGAAATCTGAAATCCCATGAACGATCTCAAATTTGCCATCCGGCAGCTGTTCAAGTCCCCCGGCTTCACCCTCGCCGCCGTTCTCACCCTCGGCATCGCCATCGGCGTGAACACCGCGATCTTCGCGCTCGTCAACGGCGCCATCCTCAAGCCGATCGTGGCGCAGGATCCCGCTTCGATTGTGGCCGTCTTCACCGGGCGCAAGGGCGTGGACGGCGGTTATCGCCAGTTCTCCTTCGCCGAATATCAAGCGTTGCGCGACACCAAGGAAGTCTTCAGCGACGTCTGCGCTTTGGGTTTCACGCTGGCCGGACTGGGCAAGGATGCGGAATCGCAAAAACGCAGTTTTGCGTTTTACGTCTCCGATAATTATTTTTCCCTGCACGGCGCCAACCTGACCCTCGGCCGGGGATTCAGCGCGGCCGAGTCCACGCCCGGGTCCAACCTGCCCGTGGCCGTGATCAGCCATGCCTACTGGCGGTTCCTTGGCGGCACGGACAATTTGCTTGGCTCCACCCTCCGGGTCAACGGTGACGCCTTCACGATTATCGGCGTCGCGCCGCGCGGCTTCAGCGGAACGCATGCACTCGTCGCACCCGACGTCTGGCTTCCTCTCGGCATCTATAGTCAACTGTCAAGCCAATGGACGGATGGAAGCTCCGACCTCGCAAATCCGCGGACCCACGCCCTGAATATCCTGGCCCGGCTCGCGCCCGGTGTGACGGTCGACAACGCTAAGTCGCGCCTGCCGGTTCTCGACGAAAGACTCAACGCACTGGCCCCACCGGAGTCGGGCGGAGCCCGCGCTCTGATGGTGCAGAAACCTTCCCGCTTCAACATCAGCACGGAGCCCGAGAGCGATGACGTCACCGGTGTGATGGGAATCGTCTTCCTCAGTCTGGCCGCGATTGTCCTGCTCATCGCCTGCCTGAATCTCGCGAACATGCTGCTCGCGCGCGGCGCGGCGCGGCGGAAAGAAATCGCCCTCCGCCTGGCGCTCGGGGCCGGCCGCGGCCGCGTGATTCGACAACTGCTCGTCGAGGGACTCGTCCTCGCCCTCCTCGGCGGCCTCGTCGGCCTGGGCCTCAGCTACTGGGCCAACGGCGTCCTGTTGTCCTCGATGCGCAACGTCTTCGAAGCGATGTCGTTCTCCTTCAATCTGGTCGTCGATTTTACCCCTGACCGCACCGCGCTCGCCGCCACGTTCGCGTTCTGCCTGATCGCGACGCTGATCTTCAGTCTCGGACCGGCGTTGAACTTGACGCGGGTCGATCTGGCCAACGACCTCAAGCAGCAGGCCGGCGAATTCGCCCACAGTCCGTCACACCGGCTCTTTGCCCCCCGCCACCTGCTGGTCATGGCGCAGCTCGCACTCTCCCTGGCCTTGGTTTTTTCCGCCGCACTCTTCTTCCGCGGCGGTGCGATGGCCGCCACCGCGGACCCTGGATTCACGACCAGGGGAGGCGTCGTGGCCGAGCTGGACTACAGTCTCACGCGCCTGAAGGCGACCGACGCGCTGCCGCGCTTGATTCGCCTGCGCGACCGCATTGCCGCGATGCCCGGCGTCGCCTCCGTCGCGGTCAACACGATGGTTCCGTACATCAACAACACGGACGCAAAACGGATCCTGCGCGCCGGCGACCCCGTCGACGCGACACCCAGTCCAGGTGAGAAGCAGGGTGCGAGCGGCGTCTACCATGTGGTCACGACCGGCCTCTTTCGCTCGGTCGGCATTCCGATTCTGGAGGGACGCGACTTCACGCCGGCCGAATCGGATACCCCTGGCGCACCGCGGACCATCATCGTTGATGAAAAGGTTGCGAAGAAATTATTCCCGAACGGAGGCGCCATTGGACAGCGCGTGAAGTACCTCGCGGCCTCCCCAGATGGCACGAGGCCGGAAATGGAAATCATCGGCGTGGTGCGCAACACCCGGCACGACGTATTTGGGAACGAATCCCATGCCCATCTCTACGTGCCGCTGGCGCAGGCGCCGGAAGCGAGTGTGTATTTCCAGGTCCGCCTCGCGAACGAATCGCCAGCCGCTGCCCTGGCCTTCCTGCCGGTGCTACGCCGCGAGTTGGTCGCCGCGGAATCCGACCTTCCGCTCCAGAGCCTTTCCACCTTCGCCAACGTCATCGATCGTAATTTCGGCACCTGGACCATCCGCGCGGGCGCAGCGCTTTTCGGCGTCTTTGGGGGCGCCGCCCTGCTCATCGCCGCCATCGGCGTGTATGGCGTCCACGCCTATGCGGTCTCGCGCCGGACGCGCGAAATCGGCATCCGCATGTCGCTGGGTGCTCGGCCGGCCGACGTCTTCCAGTTGATCATGGGCCAGGGCGCGAAGCAAACCGCCGTCGCCCTCGGCCTCGGCGTTCTGCTCGCGCTGGGGGCCGGCCAGCTGATCGCCAGCGTCCTCTTCCGCGTCAGCCCGTATGATCCGCTGGCGCTGGGCAGCGCGATTTTCGTGCTCGGCGCCGCCGCGCTTTTCGCGTGCTTCTTCCCCGCCCGCCGCGCCACCCGCGTGAACCCGATGACGGCGCTCCGCTCCGAATGACGAATGTCGAACGCCAAATGCCAAAAGACTAGCCACGCCTCGCAGCGCATTCGTCTCGGTGAACAAATCTGAAATCTACGATCTGAATCTGAAATTTTCATGAGCAGCCTTGTCCAAGCACTTCGCCGCCTGTTCAAGGCGCCCGGATTCACGCTCGCGGCCGTCTTCACGCTCGCGCTCGGGATCGGCGCGAACACCGTCGTCTTCAGCGTGATGAACACCGCGCTGCTCCGGCCCCTGCCCTATCCAGAGGCGGAGCGCCTGCTGCAGATTCGAGAGCGTCAGCCCGAGTTTGCCAACTCGTCGGTCGCGATGCCGAATTACCTGGACGTGAAGTCCAGCCAGAAAACGCTCGCAGGCCTGGCGCTCTTTCGCTGGGAGCGCGTCAGCCTGGCTGCGACCGGCATCGGCGGCGATCCCGAGCAACTGCGCGGCGCGCGGGTCACCTGGGATTATTTGTCCGTCCTCGGCATCGCCCCGCGCCTGGGTCGCGATTTCCTTGAGAAGGAGGATGAGCCCGGTGGACCCAAGGCAATGGTCATCAGTCAGAAGTTTTTCCAGCGGCGGTTTGGTGGCGACGCCGCCATGCTGGGCCGGACGCTGGTGATTAATGGCGAGCCCTACGAACTGATCGGCGTGCTGCCGGAGAATTTCGAGGAAATGCGCAGCGCCGATGCGCTGATTACGTTCAACGACCTTCGCAAGTCGCGCGAGATGACGAGCCGGGGCAACCACCCCGGCCTCTCCATGTTGGGGCGGATGAAACCGGACGTGACGATTGAGCAGGTGCGCGCCGATCTGGACACGACTTACGCCGCGCTCGAGAAGCAGCACCCCGAGAACAACACGGGCGTGGCCAGCACGCCGTTGCCGCTGTTGGAAAGCCGCGTTGGTTCCTACACCAAGAGCCTCTTTTTCCTGCTGGGCGCCACCGCCTGCGTCCTGCTGATCGCCTGCGCCAATGTCGCCAATCTGCTGCTCGCACGCGCCGTCGGCCGGCAGAAGGAGTTCGCCATTCGCGCCGCGCTGGGCGCCGGGCGCGCTCAACTGATGCGCGAGTTGTTCGCAGAAAACAACCTGCTCGCCGCCGGCGGCGCGGCCCTCGGCATCGCCATCGCGTACTGGACGCGCGACCTGGTTCTCCTACTCGCGCCGAACCCCAACCTCCGCCTGGATCAACTGGCGCTCGACCACCGGGTGCTGCTCTTCGCCATCGCCGTCACAGTGTGCACGACGCTTTTGTTTGGCCTGTGGCCGGCGTGGCAGATCAGCCGCAACGTTTCGCTGACGCTAGCGCTGAGCGACAGCACGCGAGGTTCGAACGACGGCGGCCAGACACGGCGCGCCCGCAGCGGGTTGGTCATCGCGCAAGTCGCGCTCGCACTCATGTTGCTGGCCGGGGCCGGATTGTTGATCCGGAGCTTCTCCAACCTGCAGCAGGTCAAGCTCGGCTTCGAGCCGCGCAAGCTGCTGCTGATGGCCGTGGCGCTGCCGGAGGCGCGCTACGACACGGACGAAAAGAGCGATCGCTTTTACGAGCAATTGCTTGAGCGCACGCGCGCGCTGCCAGGTGTGGAGGATGTCGCCACGGTCAACAACCTCCCGCAGAGCAACAGCACCTGGACTTCCAGCTATCACATCACCGGCACGCCTGAGCCCGCCCCCGGTCGCGAGCTGAACGCGGAATGCAATGCGGTGACCGGCGACTATTTCAAGACCATGCGAATCCCGTTGCTGCGCGGACGGGCCTTCAACCCCGAGGACAAGGCGGATGGTCCCATTCGGATCATTGTGGATGAGGCCTTCGCCAAGAAACACTTCCCCAACGAGGATCCGATCGGCAAGCAGATCGACAACAATACGGTCCCTACCGGACCAAACGAGCCCGCAACGCCCCCCATGACGATCATCGGCGTGGTGGGAACGGTTCGCACCGACATGGATCGGGCGCCCGACTTTGTGCAGGCCTATTATCATGCCCCGCAAAATCGCGCCCTGCAGCGCGCCCTCGTCGTCCGCACCAAGACTTCCGACCCGCTCCAGCTCTCCGCCGCGGTCAAGCGCGAGGTCCTGGCAATCGATCCGGATCAGTCAGTCTCGGGCGTCGAGACAATGGAGATGGCGATCGGCCGCAATCTTGCCTCCCACCGGCTGACCCTGACGCTCTTCGCCCTCTTCGCGGCGATCGCGCTGCTGCTCGCGGTGCTGGGACTTTACAGCGTGATGGCGTTGAACGTGGCGCATCGCACGCGCGAAATGGGCATCCGCATGGCCCTCGGGGCCGAGCGCCGCAGTATTCTGCAGCTGGTCCTGCGGCAGGGCCTGCTCCTGGTCGCGATCGGCCTCGGGGTCGGCCTGCTCGGCGCGCTTGGCCTCTCGCGCCTGATGCGCAGCCTGCTCTTCGGGGTCGGCGCGGTCGACCCACTCGTGCTCGCCGCCGTCGCTTTCGTGCTCGCCGCCGCTGCCGCCGTGGCGTGCCTGTTACCCGCGCGCCGCGCCACGCGCGTCGATCCCATCGTCGCGCTGCGGACGGAGTAAGTGACTAGTGACGAGTGAAAAGTGACCAGCCGCCGCCTCAAACCTCCATCACGTCTCTCTTCCGACTCATCACCCGTCACTCATCACGCGTCACCGTTCCGTCATGAACGACATAAAATTTGCCTTCCGCAACCTGGTGAAATCCCCGGGCTACACGCTGCTGGCGGTGTTCACGCTCGCGCTTGGCATCAGCGCGTGCACCGCGGACTTCTCCGTGGTGAATGCGGTGTTGCTGCGTCCGCTGCCGTATCCGCAGCCGGAACAACTCGTCCTGCTGCGCGAGTCGAGTCCCAACTTCAGCGCCGGCGCGGTGAGCTACCCAAACTTCATGGACTGGCGCGAGAACCAGCACGGCTTCACGGACCTCGCCCTCTTTCGTCGCGAGTCCATGAATTT